>JAEUMX010000445.1 GCA_016791285.1 Burkholderiales bacterium | reverse complement strand
CTGCTCGCCGACCTCGACTTCGTAGGTGTCGAGCTTGCGGCCGTTGGTGAGGTTGAGCTGCATGGGTCCGGGCTCGAGCCGCGCCACCGAAAGCTGGCAGATGAGGGACAGGATATCGAGCGACGACGGTCGCAGCGGCACTTCGCGTACGCCCTCGGCGTCGCTGAAGCGCGCCACTCCGGCAGCGCGGTCGAACTCGACGCGAAACTGCTTCTCGCCCTTGCGGTTGGTGCGGTCGAGGCGGAATGAATCGGGCTCGAAGCCGGCGGCCGTGACCCGGCCCGCGCTCGCCGAGCTCATGCCGAACGGGTAGAAGAGGGCGGCGAGCCCGATCGTACTGCCGCTCGTGGCGAGGCGATAACGGCCATCGGCGATCTCCCAGGAAAGCTCGCTGCGGCCGACCAGGAAGCGGTTCGCGCCGTAGTAGAGCTCGAATTGGATCGAGCCCTGTGGAGCGATCGGGCGCTCCGCGCGCAGCGCCGTGGCCGGGGGCCATTGCTCGCTTGCATCCGCTGTTGCCGGCACGATGGTTTCGGCGGTCGCCCCGGCGCGCTGCACCCCGCTATCGGGTGCGGCAGGCGGTGCATCGAGGGATTCGGCTTGCGCTCGCCGCACGATCGGGGCGGGCGTCGGCGCTGGCTTGAGCGAGCGACGCGGCGGCGACGGCGTCTTGGACGCGGGTGCGGTGCGGCGTTCGACACGTGGCGGCGGGGGCGGCGGTTCTTCCCGCACCGCGACCAGCGTGGCTTCCAGCGGCTGTAAGGGGACAGGCGGCGCGGGCGCCCGGATGCGGCTCGCGATCGCGAAATGGACGGCAACCGAAATCGCCAGGGCGAGGGCGAGCCGGCGTCCGGTACCGGGGTGCACGGTCGAGGGGTTCATCCGGGGAGTAACGCCTTCATGCTCGGCGCGGTCGACCACTCACGCCTCGAGCGCGGGCACGACGAGCGCGCCCGAGGCGGGTGTCACATCGCGCACTTCGACCCGTCCCTCGTCGTGCACGCATACGCGCCCTTCGCACAGCCAGCGCACCGCCTGCGGAAAAATCCGGTGCTCCTGCTCGAGTACGCGTGCGGCGAGCGCGTCTTCCGTATCGTCCGCCCGCACCGGCACTGCCGCCTGCACGATGATGGGACCATGATCGAGGCGCGGCGTGACCAGGTGCACGGTGCAGCCATGCACCTTGACACCTTCGGCCAGGGCGCGGGCATGCGTGTGCACTCCGGGAAACGCCGGCAACAGCGAAGGGTGGATGTTGACCAGCCGCCCCGGGTAGCGATTGACGAACGCTTCGCCGAGGATGCGCATGAAACCCGCGAGCAGGACGTAGTCCGGCGCGTATTCGTCGATCACCCCGGCGAGCTGCGCATCGAATGCATCGCGGCTCGCGAACTGCCGGTGCTCGACCACGCGCGTGGCGATGCCGTGACGTGCGGCGATCGCGAGCCCCGCGGCGTCCGCCCGATTGCTGATAACGGCCGCGATGCGCGCCGGCAGCGCCGCGTTCAGCAGCGCTTCCATATTGCTGCCGCGGCCGGAGATGAGGATGACGAGCGTGCGCACGCAGTCACACGATGAGCGTCTGCGGCTCGTAGCCGCGACGCGTTCGGATACGCCCGATGCGAAACACCTGTTCGTCGTGCGCCGACAGGGTCGCGGCCGCGGCATCGGCGAGGTCGGGGTCGACGACGATCACGAACCCGATGCCGCAGTTGAACGTCCGGTGCATCTCGGCGGGCGCGACGTTGCCGGCTTCGCGCAGCCACTGGAAGAGCGGCCGCAGCGGCCACGCGCTCGCCTCGATTTCGGCCACGACGCGCTCTGGCAGGATGCGCGGGACGTTGCCGGTCAAGCCGCCGCCGGTAATGTGCGCCATGCCTTTCACGGGGACCGATTGCAACAGCGCGAGCACCGGTTTCGTGTAGATGCGGGTCGGCGCAAGGATCGCTTCACCGAAGGGCCGCCCCTCGAAGACGGCCGGCAGATCGTCCTGGTGACGCTCGATGATCCTGCGGATGAGCGAGTAGCCGTTGGAATGGGCGCCACTCGAAGCGAGGCCGAGTACAAGATCGCCCTCGGCGATGCCGCGTCCGTCGACGATCCGGCTCTTCTCCACCACGCCGACCGCGAAACCCGCGAGGTCGTATTCGCCGGGCGGATACATGCCCGGCATCTCGGCGGTCTCGCCGCCGATGAGCGCGCACCCTGCCTGCTCGCAGCCGGCTGCGATGCCGCGAATCACGGCGGCGGCGGTATCCACGTCGAGCTTCCCGCACGCGAAGTAGTCCAGGAAGAAGAGCGGCTCCGCGCCCTGCACGAGAATGTCGTTCACGCTCATCGCGACCAAGTCGATGCCGACGGTGTCGTGCCGGTCGTACTCGAACGCGAGCTTGAGCTTGGTGCCGACGCCGTCGGTGCCGGCGACCAGCACCGGTTCGCGGTACTTGCGCGAAATCTCGAACAGCGCGCCGAAGCCGCCGATGCCCGCGAGCACCTCGGGGCGCAGCGTGCGCTTAGCGAACGGTTTGATGCGCTCGACCAGCGCATCGCCGGCATCGATGTCCACGCCGGCGTCACGATACGAGAGGGGGGTGTCGTCGTGCACGTTCGGATCCAGGTTGAGCGCGGTCTGCGCGAGGGATTGCGGTAAGCTACGCGGCGTCGAGGTGCTCGGATTCTAACGGAAACGCGCTGCGGCCGTTTCGCACTGCCCTCGCATCCCTCATGAAGCAGCTCGTTCTCGACCTTAGACCCGATGCCGGTCCAACCCTCGACAATTTCGTCGCGGGTCCCAATGCCGAGGCCGTTCAGGCATTGCGCGAACTCGCGGCGGGCGCACGCCGGGAGCCCGTCGTCTACCTCTTCGGCCCGCCCGGCAGCGGGCGCACGCATCTGCTGCGCGCAGTAGTCGCAAGCTGCGAAGGGGCGGTTTGTGTCAGACACGAGAGCGCGGATCCGATCCCCGACCCGCTGCCCGGTTTGCTGGCCTGGGACGATGTGCAGGAGCTCGACGAGGCCGGACAGGCGCGGCTCTTCGGTCTGCAGATCCGGATGCGGGAATCGGGCGGCGTGTTGCTCTGCGCCGGCGACGTGCCGCCGGCGCGGCTCGCATTGCGCGCGGACGTGGTCACGCGGCTTGCCGCAGGAGCAGCGTATCCGCTCCACGTGCTCGGC
Organism: Burkholderiales bacterium; assembly: GCA_016791285.1. Next base: position 1,806 of record JAEUMX010000445.1, on the reverse strand, counting down.
GACGACGAAAAGGCCGAGGCGGTGGCACGCCATGCCGAGCTGCGCGGATTCCGTCTCGGCCGCGACGTGATCGACTATCTGCTGCGCCGCCAACCGCGCGACCTGCCAGCGCTCGTCCGGATGCTGGAGGCGCTCGACCGACATTCGTTGGCGACGAAGCGACCGGTCACCGTGCCGCTGCTGCGCGAGCTGTTGTGGGAGGCGCCACGCTGACTGATCGCCGCAAGGGGGGGAGCCAGAACCCACGTCGGGGCGGGGTCTGGGTTGTAATTAGCCATCCGGTTACTTGTCGACTCGGATATCCGTCACCAGCAGCGGGAATCCAACGGCTCGGTCGGAATCGCGAAGCTCATCCCAATCCTTCGCGCTCGCCTCCCGCCAGCGTCTCATCTCAAGTTCGATGAACGAATCTACCTGGGACCGGAACTTCGTCTTGAGATTGGGCGGATCCGGTGGGCGTCGATCCAGCCACCCGAGCAGCTCCAATTCGTAGCTGCCGGCGGGCCAGATGTTCGAGATATCGGACCGAGACTCGCGAAACTGCACACCCTGCCTCCATACAGACTTACCGGCGATGGTGATTCGCTCGCTCTGTCGTGCCTTGACGTGCGTCAGCCCCACGGTACCATAGAAGGAATGCCACGCCAGATGGTAGAACGACTCACCGGCTCGCGTGACCGTCATTTCGAGGTGCATTAGCTCGACGGGCTCCGGCCCCTCGTTCGAGAGTGCGCACGTCATATTGACCGTCGGGCCGAGATCGGGATGCTCTTCTCGGTCTCCGGTGACGAGCGCCAAGTCGACCGGCCACAAACGGACTTCCGACTCCGGAATCAACGGTGATGCCGCCCACTTTGGGTCGTAGGGCGGCGCCTCGGTGATCACTACGCTCAGTGCCTCCGCGAGAAGGACGATCTCGCGCTGCAATGCGGCCGGGCGACGGCTCGGCGGAGTCCTCTGACTGGAAAACTTGCGCAGATCCACCCACCGGAATTCATGGAGCCACGCGGGAAATGTCTCACCTCGGACCAGCACCGGCACCAGCAGAACGCTCTGCGACCGACGCGCGCGCTGGGCGAACGTCAGGTATTCCTTCTTACACAGCGGGCTCTCGCTGTACCGAGGAGTCAGCATTGCGAGCAACATCTTCGATCGCAATAGAGATTCTTCGATCTGCTCGTCCCATGATTCGGCTGCCTGAATCTCCCCCACATCGACGAAGATCTGCGCGGGCTGGCCACGCAACAATGACAACTCCTCCCTCAACTGGTGCACGAAATCCAACACGAATTCCGGCATCGACCGATCGTGGCTCACGAACACGTCATGGAGATAACCGAGCTTCCGGGCGGGATCGGCGGCCGCCGGTGTGGCGCACGGCTCCTTCGATGGTCGCGCATCGCTGGGTAGATCAATGCCGACGAGCGCTCCGACGTCTTTGAAGTCGCTCGCGAGAAACGACGCCACCTTGTCATAGAGGCTGTGAGAATTTACCGCGCCAGCGCGCCCGTTGTTTTGCACGGGAGGTATAATGCTGAAGTCATGTTCTGAGTGGCCTCTGACGATGGAGTCGACGCAATCCCTATTCGCCGATGACCGGAACGCCGCAGGCAAGGACGTTGCCGGCGAGGTTGAGAAGCCGAAGGCTGCGCCGCGGGTACTGCTTCCCAACCGCGGCCAGATGGAGTTTCATGCGCGCGATCTTGAATCGCTGCTGCCCGAGGGCCACCGGGCACGCATCGTGTGGGGCTACGTCGAGCGGCAGAATCTCGAAGGACTGTACGCCGGGGTTAAAGCCGTCGAAGG
>JAEUMX010000394.1 GCA_016791285.1 Burkholderiales bacterium | reverse complement strand
CGTCGGCAACCTGGAGAATCCACTCCGATGTGCGAGCGGTTTCGAGCATCTCCTGGCTCGAACACGAATGATCGCCGGCAATCCCCGACAGCGCGGCCCAGTCGATGCACTCGGGCGCGACGCCCTGCTCGGTGTCGGCGCTCTGCACACAAAGACGCGCCTCGTCGCCCAAGCGCGCCTCCTGCCACAGGCGATCGAACTCCGCCTTGCGCTCGGGATCGAGCCCCTCGACCGCCAGGACAGCGATGTCGCGGTGCTCCGGGTAGATCCACCCGAACGCTGCGTTCGTCGTGCACCAACCGACGGCCGCCAAAAGCAATCGAACCCAGCGCCACACAACCGCTTCCTCGATCTTGCCCATTGCTGCCCTCCGGGAAGAACAAACTGCGCGCAGACGATCGGACCCAGCGACATGCTAGCGCTTCGGCTCCGCCCCGGGCGTTACATCCTGTTTTAGTTTCTGCGTGCTCGCCCGTGCGTCCTCCGTGAGCTTGTACGAGACGTAGTACTTGTAGACGTTCCGCACGTACGTCGTCGTTTCGATGCCGATCTTCTCGGCGGTCACGTTCTCGACGTTGTTAACCCACTTGTTCGGGTCGAGGCCGCGCTCCTCGGCCGCCTTGCGCATCTTCGCAATGTTGCTGGGGCCGGCGTTGTAGCTCGCGAACGCGAACAATGTACGGTTCTGCTCGTCGAAATCGGCATCCTTGAAGTACCGGGTCATCAGCTGGTCCATGTACTTTGCGCCGGCGTGGATGTTTGCCTCGGTGATCTTGATGTCCCCGACCTTGAGTTCCTTCCCCGTCGCCGGCATGACCTGCATCACCCCGATCGCCCCGACGTGGCTCTTCTTGTTCTGATTGAGGGTGGATTCCTGGTAGCCCTGGGCGGCCAGCATCAGCGGATCGAACCCGTACTGCTGCCCGTATTTCTCGAACAGCGCGATCATGGACAGAAAGCGCTTCTGATCATCGCTGGCCGAGGCGTTGTTGAGCGCCTTGATCGTCTTCATGTACTGCTGTACTCGGTAAGGAATCACGCCCTGCTTCTTCGCCCAGCTCGTGTAGAAATCGTTGAGTTCGGCCGCGAGCTGGGGGCTATTCTTTCTAATCGCCCAGCCCCTCTTCGTGCCTGGACGCAGGACGACGTCCTCGCGGAGCTGGATCTTCGGCAGCACCTGCGCCCACATCTTCGCCTTCCAGTCATCGACGACGATCGCCTGAAGGAGCCCGGCGTTCATCATTTCCAGCATGTCCTCGTCCTCCAGCGCATCGGGAACGAGAACCAGCTTCACCTCGGGCTTGCCGGCTTGCTTCAAGCGGCTATTGAGCGCGGTCAGGCTCTCGTAGTAGCTCGATGCCTTTCGCACGTGCACGGTCTTCCCGGCGAGATCGTCCAGCGAAGCGATCACCGGTGACGCCGGGCCGGTCACGAGGATCTCGACGTTGACGAGCTTCTCGTCGGGCGCGACGAAGTCCACCAGCTTCAGACGCTCGTCGGTCACCGTGAGATTGCCCACGGCAACGTCAGCAAGGCCCTCGGTCAAGTCGGGCAGGAGCTTGTCGCGGGTAGCGGCGACGATGTAGACGGTGAGCGGGCGTTTGCCCAGATGCTTCGCGTACTTCTTGTTCACCCAGCGTTCGAAGTCGCGGATCAGCTCGGCGCTGATGCCGCGCTCGCGCCCCTTGTCGATGAAGTACAGCGAGCGGCTGTACGGAACGTAGACCCGAATCTGCCGCCGCTCGAGCATCTGGTCGAAATCGCCTTTCCACGGCTTGTTCGCCGACTGAACCTTGAGCTGCCGTACCTGCTCGCCAGCCGCCGGTTCCATCGCGGGAGACGGCGCCTGTGCATGGACCGACATCGCGGTGAGCAGCAGGACCGTCGCCGCCAGCAAGGCCGGAAGGCCTCGTGCGCAAGAGGGCGTCGGGGGGATCGAGAGCGAGTTCATGGTTATCATTCTTCGCCCTCGGATGAAATCTCCTTTCGTGGCGGCTCAGATCAGGAGAACGCGAACGTCCGAATCCCATCTACGTTCAAGTGGAGCCTCTCAAGTGTCCGTGCGGCCTCGCCGATCCGCTCGGCATCGTTCTCCCGGTGTCTGCGCGCGCGAAGCTTTCCGTAGAGCGTTGTCACGATCGCGGCAACCAGGACAAACAGCAGAATAGCCGCGGGAACGAGCTTTCGTCGGGAAAGTTGAGGTGTGCAATCGCCAACGCGATGCCCGGGTGGCGCATGGCCGAGGCGATGGCCAGTGCCGTCCGATCGTGCGCATCGAGGCCACCGAGCGATGGCCGCCGCGATGAGGGGCACCACGATGTTCATCGCAAAGAGCGCCCGCAGGAGCGCGCGCGGTGGCTCGGGGAGCGGGAGCAGATACCTGAAGCAGGCTTGCCCCCTAATCGCGTGCTCTGATCTGTGCGTCGGTGCGGGCATATACCAAGACTATCCAAAGTCGGTGACGGTGACCAGCACGAACCACGACTGCAGGGCGGCCTGGTGCTGCCGCAAAAGCAGGATCGCCATGGCCAGAATGCGACCAAGGTCGCCAACACGCCAGCGGACCTCGCCGAAGGTCGCTCCGCGACCAATCCGGACGTCAACCGTTCGGGAACTCCGCCTCCTCGCGGTCGCTTGCGAGACCCCACGGCCCCGCAATATCCGGCACGGCAGGCAGTCCGGCTGCTGCACGCTGCAGCGCGTTGAGGCGCGACGCGATCGACCGTGTGTATTCGGGCAGAGGAATCAGGCACCAGCCGTGTTCGTGCATCTGCCCTTCCAGCGGCGCCGGGTAGCGGGGCCGACCCTCGATGACGAAGTCGGCGGCGGAGGCCGCGCGCCGGTTCGCGAGTCCGCGCGCCACGCGCCGGAACATGTCCGCGGCGCCGGGCAGGTCGCGCGCGAGATCCTCCAGCCACCTCAGGAAGAACTCGACCGTCGACCGGTGAAGCACGCCCGTGCTACTCTCGATCATCTCTTCCAAGGTGGTCGAGAGCTCCGGGTGGGCGAGCATCCGCCGCAGATCGAAGATCACTGCGGCGACTTCGGCATCACCCAGACCGAGCAACGCGCCAAGACCTGCCCCCGGATTGCGCGCACGCGGCGTGAGCAGGTGATCGAGCACGCAGAACGGTCCAGTCTCGGGACCGTTGGCGTCCGGGCGGTGCGAGAGCGCAACCGTCGTCGCCGCCGCCGATACCAAGGTGCGATCGTTGTCACCGAGGAGGATCGGCACCAGCGCCCATGCCGGCAGTTCACCGCGCCGTACACGCAGCGCGAGCCGCGCGTAGAGCCCGAAGCGGTCGCTGACTCGAGTGGCGTCCGCATAGCACGCCCATGCGCTGATCAACGCGTCGAGCTCACCCACCTCCGGCTGGCGGGCGAATGCTTCGAGTCGCCGTTCCAGCGCGTCGTGTTCGCTCGCAGCCGGGACGCCCTCGAAGTGGTCCTGCGCCTCGTCGGATGTCGAAACAACCCTCGTGTCCATTGCGTTCGATCGCCTCCTTCGTGATCCGGTAGGAGTACTACAGACTTACCCGCACCGGTTGGTGACACGATAGGCGATTGCGCTATTCTTGCCGCTGTCCCGGCCGGCCAACCGCTTGTCCCTACGCGCCACCCTTCATGGCAGCGACCGTTCTGACCTCACCCTCGCTCGCGCTGTGGCAGGCGCTCGAAGAAGCGGGGAGCGATGCGAAAGAGGTATTCGAGGGTGCAGGCTTCGATCCCGCCCTCCTCTCCCGACCGGGTGCGCGCGTCCCGGTTTCCGTGATCCGGCGGCTATGGCTGCGCGCCGTGGACGCAACCGGGAACCCCTGCATCGGACTCGAGGCCGTGCGTCATCTGCACCCCACGGCCGGTCACGCGCTCGGCTATGCGTGCTTGGCGAGCACCACCATCAAGGAGGCTTTGCAGCGCTTCGCGCGCTATTTTCGCGTCGTCAACGAAGCCACGCGCCCGCAATTCGAGGAGACCGGCGACGGCTTCTGTCTGCGCTTGAGCTTTCCCGGCGGCGCGCCGCTGTTACCGGCCGCCAATCTGGATGCCTTGCTGGCGAGCGCGCTCGTCCTGGCACGCA
>JAEUMX010000393.1 GCA_016791285.1 Burkholderiales bacterium | reverse complement strand
TTGCGCGTGGTGGTCGGAATCCACGCCGACTCTTCGGTGGTGGCGCCGTGTCCGATGGCCGAATCGGGACGGTTCGTGAGGATGACCTGGTACTCGATCTCGCGCGTGCCGAGATGGTCGACGAAGAAACGGTAGGCCTTCGTGTCGCCCGGCGCGCGCAGCACCGCTTCGTCCTCGTCCTTCCAGCGCTGGCCGCTTTCCTTCACGCCGTAGCGCACCTTCACATTGGCCGAGGCCACGCCCATCGCGGCGAGATCCGCGGTGGTGGTGATGGTGCCCTCGATGGTCTTGAAGAACTCTGCGTCGAGATCGACTTCGAGGATCCGCCCCTTGAGATCGGTGGCCCCCGGCAGCATCCGGATCTGCCCCTGCGGCGCGATCGACCGCTCCACCGCCGACACCTGGCGCAGCTCGTACTCGATGGTCTGGCGCTCGTCCTGTGTCAGGTTGCGCAGCAGGAAGGCGCCCTGCGGGCGGCCGGCGCGATTCCATGCCTCCACCGCCGTCGGCGGTTCGGGCGTGGCAGGCTGGGCGGGTGTCGCGGGCGTCTGCGGTTGAGTCGTCGTGCCGGACTCGAGCGCACCGGTGGCGATCGCGGCACCGGGACGGCGCGGAGCACCGGCGTCCTCGCTCGCCCCGACCCCCGTGAGCGCCGCGCGCGAGGTGCTCGTCAAGCCCGCGGTGATCTTGGTGAGATCGGTCGTGGAATCGAACGCGGTGAGGGTGCCGCGATCAGCCGCCAGTACCGCCCCCGGATTCAGCGCCGGCTTGAAAAACGTCCACTGCGCGAGCTCCTTGACCAGCGTGTTGAGCCGCGTCATGCGCGCCGCCGCATCCTCCTTGGATTCGGTCTCGTAGACCACTTCCTCGATCTTGATCGCGCCCGACTTGCGCAGCGTTTCCATCTCCTGGTCGATGTCGGTCTTGAACCAGAGCGTGTTCATCTGCATGCGCGTGCGCAGGTGTTCGTAGGACTGCCGGAAGTCGATCGTGATCTTGACGTTGTAGGCCGGAAGCAGCCCGACATACTGCAGGTCGTAGACGACCATGACCGGCGTCGCGCCCTCCCCCTGCAGCGCGGCCTTCAGCATCACCGCACCCTGCTTGCTCAGCTCCGCGGTGAATGCCGCGCGCTGATCGCCATACCCGCTGGGAGCGGTGCTGGCGAAGACGTTCTCCACGAAGCGGACATCGCGCTGCGCGCCTTCGGTGCCGATCGACCCGCTGTCGAGCATGGTGACCCGCACGGTTCCCGACTTGACCGGCAGCGGCGCGAGGTTCACCTGGACGCCGAAGCGGCGCGAGGCCTCCTTGCGGACCTGCTCGAGCTCGCCGGCGGGCACGCCGAGATCGGTGGTCATGACGAGGAAACCGCCGCCGCGCGGACCCGACGCCGTGGTGCCCACGTCGCGGTGGATCAAAAGCTGAAACATGGGTTGCCCGGCTTCGACCGACAGCCGCGGCGAGTTCGGCATGAAGAAAATGCGGCTCTTCTCGTTATAGTCGCGAAAAAGGGTGAGGCCTCGAATGATCACTGGCGAATCGAGATAGAGCATCGCTTTTTTCTCCGTCCTTTTCCCCGCCGCCGCGGGGGCCGATCGTCCGCCTCTTGATTCTAGTCCAAGCTCCGCCCGATGCCAGGAAAATCAGGCGACTCCGCGGCCGCGTGATGGACGGAATGTCCCTGTCGGCGGTCGGGTTGCCTGGCCGAATCTTGAGAGCGGACTTTCGCACCGCGCCGCGTCATGCGCCATCCGACGAACTGCCTAGGCACGGCTCACTATTGCGCGGGCGGGGCTCGCGGAGCGATAGTTGTCCGGCTGTCGGCAGGGCTACACGATATCGACGTGCGACAACCGGAGGACCCAGCGATGAAGATGACCGGCATGTTCACCATCTCGCTCCTGCCAGGTGCGGATGAAGAAGCGTTCGAGAAACAGATGACCGAGGTGGTATTCAGCGACGTGTCTGCCCTGCAGCTCACGCGCATCACGGCGGCATTCCAGCATCGGCTCCTGCGCGGGCGCGGCGCGTTTCGCGAGTACCTCTGGGAGGTGACGGTCGATCTCGTCACCGATAAGGGATACGACTTCGCCGAGAACGTCGAAAAGGTGCAGGCGCACGTCGCGAATTGGGGCGTCGTGACCGACCTGGACGTTTACGTCAACGTCGAACCCTGAAGCATCACGCTGTCGCGATCTCCCGGGCTGCTCGACGCTGCGGCCGATGCGGGCGGCGCGCTCAAGGCGGTTCGCGCGTCAACACTCTGCAACAAGTCAGGGGTATCCTTACGGCGATCCCGACCCGGGTTAGCACCGCGGGTCCGCCATTCAGCCGGTGAGCAGGCTCGCTGCGCCCGGCGACCAGTAAGGAGACAGCACCATGCCCCAGCGCCCCGTCAGCAAGGTCATCGAGCAGCAAGAAATCATCGCAGTGACCCCTGCCACCTCCATCATCGAGGCGGTGCGATTGATGAAAGAGCGACACATCGGCGCCCTGATGGTGGTCGAGTCCGACCGCCTCGTCGGCATTCTGAGCGAGCGCGACGTGGTGTTTCGCGTGGTCGCGGAAGAGCGCGACGCGAAGATCACGCGGGTCGCCGACGTGATGACGGCCAATCCCGAAACGATCCGGCCGGAGAAGCCGTTTGGCCACGCGCTGCACATCATGTGCGAAGGCGGCTTCCGTCACGTACCGGTGGTCGATGCGCAAGGTCGGGCGGTGGGCATGGTTTCCGCCCGCGACGCGCTCGACCTGGAGGAGCAGGAGTTCGAAGAAGCGCTGAAGCAGCGCGAGCACATTCGCGTCATTCTGTAAGCCGCGCTCGAGGCGCCAGCGCAGCTTCCAGCAAGGTGCGCAGCGCACGCGGTTCGGCCGGCTTGGGCACGAGTGCCAATGCTCCAGCCGCTTTCACTTCCGCCTCGGTGAGACCATCTGAATAGCCGGTGTAGAGGATGACGGGCAGATCGGGGCTCGCGGCCTTGAGCTCGCGCGCAAGCTCGAGTCCGGTGATCCGCGGCATGGTCTGGTCGGTGATCACCGCGTCGAAGCGGCCCGGTTCGCGCGCGCAAAGGTCGCGCGCTTGCGCCCCATTCGCCGCGACCGTCACGCGCAGCCCCCAGCTCTCCAGCAGGTCGCGCATGAATTCGGCCACCATCGCTTCGTCGTCCACCACCAGCACCTGACCGCGCAGCAACGGCACACGCCCCGCGCGCGACACCGCGCCCGCGGCATCCGCGCCGGCTTCCGCCGTGCCGCGTTCCTGGGCCGGAAACAGCACGCGAAACACCGCGCCGCACCCGGTCTCGCTCTCGACCAGCACGTGGCCGCCGTGCTCGTGGACGATGCCGTGCACGGTGGAAAGCCCCATGCCGCTGCCCTTTCCCACCTCCTTGGTGGTGAAGAACGGCTCGAACATCCGTTCCATCACGGCAGGGGTAATCCCCGGCCCGTCGTCCGCCACGCCAAGCTCGACGAAATCGCCCTGCACCCGCTGCCGGCAGCTCGCGCACATGCCGCCGGCGGCCGCCACGCCTCGCACCGCCACGCGCACGGTGCCGCTGCCTGCCGTCGCGTCGCGCGCGTTGATGCACAGATTGAGCAGCACCTGCTCCGCCTGCACCGGGTCGAGCATCGCGGGCGGCGCATCGGCGTCCAGTTCGGTGACGAGATCGAGTGTTGCCGGCAGTGACGACCGTAGCAGATTCGTCGACTCCCCGACCACGCGTGACAGGCTCGTCGGCTGGCGCTCGCTCCTGCGACCGCGGCTGAAGGTGAGTATCTGCTGGATGAGATCGCGCGCCCGCTGGCACGAGAGGTTCGCCTGGCGCAGGTACTTCGCGAGCTTGTCGTCGCCCGCGGCCGCATCGCGCTCGTCCGCCAGCGCGATGTAGCCCATGATGCTGGTGAGGATGTTGTTGAAATCGTGCGCGATGCCGCCCGCAAGATGGCCTATCGCTTCCATCTTCTGCGCCTGGCGCAGCTGCGCCTCGCGCTCGCGCAGCGCCGCTTCCGCCCGGCCGCGCTCGATCTCCGCGGCCGCGCGTACGGCGAAGATCTTGAGCATCGACTCGGTGAGTTCGGCGCCGGCGAGTGGTGAGCGTGACATGACCACGACGTTGCCCAGGGGCGCGCCGGCGGCGTCATTGAGCGGATAACCCGCATAGCTCTCCATGCCGAGCCCCGCCGCCATGGAATCGGCCGGGAACCGACTGCGCACCTGCGCGGAATAGTAGCGAAACTCCCGACCGACAACATCGGCGCAGGGCGTGTCCGCCAACGGATACTCCATGCTGGGGGCGATCTGTCCGTCAAGGAAAAGCGCGACGGTACGCATCCGGTTTCCCGAGGCGTCCGCGAAGACCGAGATCGACGCCACGTCCGTCTTGAGGATGGTGGCGAGAGAACGGACCAACTGGTCGAAGATGTCGGGGCCCTCCGCCCCCGACACGGCAAGCGCCGCCTCGCGCAGGATCTGTTCGTTCCACAGGTGCGACACGTCGCGGGCACGCGTCACGAAGAACTCGTTGCCGTCGAGCCGCATGACTTCGAGGTGAACGAGCGCGGCGACGAGCTCGCCGCCGCAGCGGCGAAACTGCCACTGAAACCACTGCGGCAGGCCTGCGTGCGCGCTCTCCACGCGCCGCCGCACACCTTCCGTGGACGGTGTGCCGTCCGGCTGCAGCGGCGGCGAGAAGTCGAACGGCGAGCGTCCGGCCAGCGCCTCGGACTCGACGCCGAGGAGGCGGCATGCCGCCGCGTTGGAGATCTCGACGCCCCCCGCACGCACGAACACCGCCGCGTCCTCGCTGTCGAGGAGAACCTGCAAAGCCGGGTGCTGGAACGGAAGCTCGGTCACTGGCAGCGCCGTCGCGGTCACGACCCCGTCAAGTGTAGTGCGATTGCGGTAAACGTGCGCGGGAGTTACCCGACAGTTACCTGCGGCAACAATCCGGTTACAAAGCAGCCTGCGGCACGAACATGTAGCCCGCACCGCGCACGGTGCGGATCGCGCGTGGCTGCTCCGGGTCGTCCTCGATCTTCTTTCGCAGCCGCGCGATGCGAATGTCGATGGAGCGGTCGAAGGGCTCCCACTCGCGGTTGCGGGTCAGCGTGAGCAGGCGGTCGCGCGAGAGCACCTGGTGCGGGTGCTCGGCGAACGCGCGCAGCAAGTCGAACTCCATCGCCGTGAGCGGCACCTCGGCACCGTCCCGGCCGACCAGGCAGTGGGATTGCAGATCGAGCTGGCAGCGGCCCATCGCGATGCGCTTGGGTTCACTGTGCGCGGGCGTGGCTTCCCCCGTCGCGCCGCGCTGTACGCGCCGCATCACGCTCTTCAAGCGCGCCCGCAGCTCGCGTGGATCGAACGGTTTCGCGATGTAGTCGTCCGCCCCCATCTCGAGACCGACGATGCGATCCACGAGCTCGCCGGCGCCGGTCACCATGATGACGCCGAGGTCGTAGCGCTCGCGCAGGTAGCGCGCGAGCGTGAGGCCATCCTCGCCCGGCAGCGCCAGATCGAGCAGTACGACTTCGGGCACTGCCCGTTCGAGCTCGGCGCGCATGGCAACCCCGCCATCGGCCTGCGCCACCGTGTAGCCATGCGTCGCGAGGTACTCGGCGAGCATCTCGCGCACGTCGGCATCGTCGTCGACGATCAGGATTCTACCGCTGGTCACGTCGCCCTCCGTTGCCGGTGAATTATAGACCGGCACCAAGGCGACGAGTCCGGTTACACACCGATACAAAGTGTTTCGCGGCCGAAATGGGCCCGTTACCGCTGGCGCGTAGAGTCCGCTCCACGACGGGGCATGCAGCGCACCGTCACCTTCGACCCAAACGATGGAGGCAAACCATGCAAACCACCCAATACTCGGTCGACACTACCCGCTACGCCCGCTGCGTCGAGGTCTCCAAGCGCATCCGCTGGGAGATCGAGCGCGACGTGATCCGCGGCCGCACGTTCGACTTCTCGAAGAAGTTCCTCCCCGACGGACTGTCGAAAGTCGACCGTCTTTTGTTCCTCTCGCAGGGCGAGCAGCGTTTCCTGTCCCAGATCCAGGGCCGCACCTACGCCAACATGTTCGGCCTCGTGGAGCGCTTCATCGGCGCCAAGATCCTGGAGGTCAGCCGCGATCACTGGCTCGGCGATCAGACCGCGCTGGAGGCGCTGGTGCGCTTCGGCGACGAGGAGCTCAAGCACCAGGAGCTCTTCCGCCGCATCGAGCGCCTGGCGGGCGCGGGCATGCCCGAAGGCTACGCCTTCCTGCCGCAGCCGAACGATGTCGCAGCGGTGGTGCTCGGCAAGTCGACCTGGGCGGTGCTCGCCCTCACCTGCCTGATCGAGCTCTTCACCCAGACCCACTACCGCTCGAGCATCGAGCCCGACGAGCACGTCTCCGAGCTGTGGAAGGACGTCTTTCTCTATCACTGGCGTGAAGAGTCGCAGCACGCGATCCTCGACGAGCTCGAGTGGCAGCGCGAGAACGCAAAGCTCACGACCGAAGCGCGCGATGCGGCGGTGGACGATCTCATCGCGTTGGTCGGCGCGGTGGACGGACTGCTGCAGCTGCAGGCCGCATCGGATGTCGATTACTTCGTGCGCGCCGCCGGGCGCTTCTTCACCGGCGACGAGGTGCGGCAGGCGCGCGCGGCGGTGCTCGGCGCCTATCGCTGGCAGTACATCCTTTCGGGGGTCGAGGAGCCGCGCTTCACCGAGATCCTCGCCGGCATGATCGACGACGCACAGGGCCGGCGGATCGGCGCAGCGCTCGCGCCGATCGTGTCGTCCCGAGAAGGAACCTGACGCACCGGACCCAATCCAAAAAAGCAGGGAGCCGATCCTTCGCTCGAACCGGGGGCCCGCCGGCAAGCTTGCCCGGCGGCGCGCCTCGACGTTCGAGGCATGACCCAAGGAGGCGAGCATGAATCAGCTATGGAAGGACGCAATCGGCGAGTTCAAAGCGCACTTTCGCGGAGAGGTGCTCTTTCCCGGCGACTCGGGATACGACGACACCCGCCAGATCTGGAATGCCATGATCGACCGCCGGCCCGCGGTGATCGCCCGCTGCAGGTCGGCCGACGATATCGCTCAGGCGGTCGCGTTTGCACGCAAGCACGACGTGCTCGCCTCGATCCGTGGCGGCGGCCACAACATCGCTGGCAATGCCGTCTGCGATGACGGTCTCATGATCGACCTGGCGTTGATGAAGAACGTCCGGGTGGATGCGAAAGCGCGGCGGGCCTTCGTCGAGCCCGGCTGCCTCCTCGGCGAGGTCGACGCGGCCGTGCAGGCGCACGGCCTCGCCACACCGCTGGGCATCAACTCGACCACGGGCGTGGCGGGTCTCACCCTCGGCGGCGGCTTCGGCTGGCTCAGCCGGAAGTACGGCATGACCATCGACAACCTCCTTTCCGCGGATGTCGTCACGGCGGATGGCCGCCAAGTGCACGCCAGCGAAACGGAGAACGCCGACCTCTTCTGGGCGTTGCGGGGTGGCGGTGGCAATTTCGGTGTCGTCACGCGCTTCGAGTTCCAGCTCCATCCCGTCGGACCAGAAGTGCTGAGCGGGCTCATCGTCTTCCCGTTCGAGGAGGCGAAGTCTGTGCTCACGCAATTCGCTCGCTTCACGGAGACTATGCCGGACGAGCTCAACGTGTGGATGGTGACCCGGAAGGCGCCGCCTCTGCCCTTCTTGCCGGAGAAGGTACACGGAAAGGAGATGGTCGCGCTCGCCCTGTTCTATGCGGGTGACCCCGCACAGGGCGAGAAGTTGATCGAACCACTGCGCAAGTTCGGTACGCCCCATGGCGAGCACATCGGCGTGCAGCCTTACACCGCCTGGCAGCAGGCGTTCGATCCGCTGCTGACGAAAGGCGCCCGCAACTACTGGAAGTCGCACAACTTCTCGAGCCTGAGCGACGGTGCGCTCGACGCCATCATCGAATACGCCGGCAAGCTACCGTCGCCGGAGTGCGAGATTTTCATCGGCACGATCGGGGGCCAGACCGCCCGCGTAGCGCCCGGGGCGATGGCCTACTCGAACCGGGACGCCAACTACGTGATGAACGTGCACTGCCGATGGGAGTCGCCCGCCGAGGACGAGCGCTGCATCGCGTGGGCGCGCGAATTCTTCGCGAAATCGCAGCCGTTCGCGAGCAGCGGCGCGTACATCAACTTCCTCACCCAGGACGAAGGCGATCGCGTTGCGTTTGCTTACGGTGCAACGTACGATCGGCTGGTCGCGCTCAAGAAGACGTACGACCCGAAGAACCTCTTCCGGATGAACCAGAACATCAAGCCCACGTGAGGTGGCTCGCCTGCCCTAACTGCGGCGGTGGATTGACTCCCGGACCGGGAGCCGTGGACACACCGCCGGGGCGCGGATGACACAGGCCACCCATGCCGCGAGCATCGCGAAGACGACGCTGCTGACGGCGGTCGCGATGCTCGCGTTCGCCGCCAACTCCATCCTCTGCCGTCTCGCGCTGCAGAACCCGACCATCGACGCGGCGAGCTTCGGCAGCGTGCGCCTCGCCTCCGGCGCGCTGGCGCTCGCGATCATCGTGCGGGTCCTGGGTGGTGACAGTAGGCCGGCACGGCCCGACTGGTGGGCAGCGGCGATGCTGTTCCTGTACGTCGCCTGCTTTTCGTTCGCTTACCTCTACCTCAGCGCGGGCACCGGGGCGCTGATCCTCTTCGGCGCCGTGCAACTCACCATGTTCATCGTGGGGCTGGCGCGCGGCGAGCGCTTCCGTGCGCTCGCCTGGGCGGGTTTCGCGATGGCTCTTGCCGGTCTCGCGTACCTGCTCGCACCCGGCGTGACCGCGCCGCCCCCGGTCGGCGGTGCGCTCATGGCGATGGCAGGGGTCGCATGGGGCGTCTATTCGCTGCGGGGTCGGGGCGTCGAGAATCCCCTGCGCGCAACCGCGGCCAACTTCGCCCGGGCAGTGCCCCTCGCGCTGGCCGTGAGCGCCATCTTCCTGAATGAGCTCCGCATATCGCCCGCCGGTGTCGCGCTCGCGATCGCCTCCGGCGCGATCACTTCCGGCGTCGGCTACGTCGTCTGGTACGCGGCGCTGCGGGGGCTGACAGCGATGAGCGCCGCGACGGTGCAGCTCTCGGTGCCCGTGATCGCTTCGATCGGCGGCGCGCTGCTGCTGGCCGAGGCAATCACCCTGCGACTCGCCGTCGCCTCCGTCGCCACGCTGGGGGGGATCGCGTTGGTGCTGGTCCAGAAGCGGGTGCGGCGCGGATAGCTCCCATGGTCTACGGTAGAATCCACACTGCCGCACTCCGGAGTCTCTCATGCTTCATTTGGTCCTCGTCGTCACCCTGACCCTTGCTCCCGTCCTGCCTGCACTGGCCGAGCCTTTTTGGGGCGCGAAGGCATCGCAGTCCGCCGACACCGATCCGTCCGCGCTCAAACCCGGGCAATTCGTTTGGAATGGTGGGGCCGTCCCGTCGGGGCCGATCGTCGTGGTGGTCAGCCTGCCCGAGCAGCGGGCCGACGTCTACCGCAACGGCGTTCGCATCGGCGCCGCGACGGTGAGCACGGGCAAGCCGGGCCACGTAACGCCGACGGGCATCTTCACGGTGCTGCAGAAGGACAAGGACCATCACTCGAAGAAGTACGACAACGCTGCCATG
>JAEUMX010000292.1 GCA_016791285.1 Burkholderiales bacterium | reverse complement strand
ACCAGCAACAGGGCGTAGGCGCGCATGAAGGGCGAGGTCATCGTCACCTGGGCGCGGTCGGCGAGGCAGAAATCCTTGTTGCTGCGGAATTTCTTGATGCAGGAGAAGATGTAGTCCCAGCGACCGATGTTGAGCCCGGCCGAGTGCTCCCGCAATTCATACAGGATCTCGTCCATCTCGAAGGAGGCGAGGATGGTCTCGATGAGCACGGTGGCCTTGATCGTGCCACGGGGAACGCCGAGCTCGTCCTGCGCGAAGTTGAAGATGTCATTCCAGAGACGCGCTTCGAGGTGACTTTCGGTCTTCGGGAGATAGAAGTAGGGTCCGGCGCCGCGCTCACGCAGCGCTTTCACGTTGTGGAAGAAATACAGGCCGAAATCGAAGAAGCAGCCACCGACGATTTCCCCGTCGATCTTCGCGTGCTTCTCCACCAGGTGCCAGCCGCGTGGGCGCACCATCAGGGTCGCGACCTTCTCGCCGAGGGCGTAGCGCTTGCCTTCCGGGGAGACGAAGCCGAGCGTGCGCGCGATCGCCTTCTTCAAGTTGATCTGACCCTGGACGACGTTCTCCCAGGTCGGGGTGCTCGAGTCCTCGAAGTCGGCCATGTACACGCTGGCGCCGGAATTCAGCGCGTTGATCACCATCTTGCGGTCGACCGGACCGGTGATCTCGACGCGGCGGTCCTGCAGGTCGGCTGGTACGGGCGCGACGGTCCAGTCGCCGGCGCGCACCGCAGCCGTCTCCGGCAGGAAGTCCGGCAGGACGCCAGCATCGAGCTTCGCCTGCCGCTCGACGCGGCGGGCGAGCAGTTCCCGGCGACGCGCGTCGAAGCGACGTGCGATCTTGGCAACGAACTCGATAGCCTCTGCACTCAGGATCTCAGCGTATTCGGGCTTGATCTCGCCGGAGATTTCCACACCGGTCGGGAAGTTCTGTCTTTTCATGATGTGATCCGCCTTGGATACCTTCGATGATCGGTTGGCACAGCAGGTATGTATACGGGCGCCGGGGCCGAATCTGCCCGTGGCGCCCGTTCGCGATTTGCTCGCGTGCTTTTAGTGGAACTGTTCTTCTTCGGTCGAACCGGTCAGGGCCGTCACCGACGAGCGCCCGCCCTGAATCGTGGTCGTGACGTCGTCGAAGTAGCCGGTGCCGACTTCCTGCTGGTGCGAGACGAACGTATAGCCACGCTCGCGCGCCGCGAATTCGGGCTCCTGCACCTTCTCGACGTAGGCCGACATGCCGCGCTCGGCGTAATCCTGCGCCAAGTCGAACATGTGATACCACATGTTGTGGATGCCGGCGAGCGTGATGAACTGGTACTTGTAACCCATGGCCCCGAGCTCGCGCTGGAACTTGGCGATCGTCGCGTCGTCGAGGTTCTTCTTCCAGTTGAACGAAGGCGAGCAGTTGTAGGCGAGCAGCTTGCCCGGGAACTTGGCGCGGACTGCCTCGGCGAACTTGCGGGCGAAGACGAGATCCGGCGTTCCCGTTTCGCACCACACCATGTCGGCGTACGGCGCGTACGCGAGGCCGCGGGAGATCGCCTGCTCGAGACCCTTCTTGGTCTTGTAGAAGCCTTCGCCGGTGCGCTCACCGGTGAGGAACGGCTTGTCGTTCTCATCGACGTCGCTGGTGAGCAGATCGGCCGCTTCCGCATCGGTGCGGGCGAGGATCAGGGTCGGCACGCCAGCGGTGTCTGCTGCAAGACGCGCCGCGATCAGCTTCTGGACCGCCTCCTGGGTGGGAACCAGCACTTTGCCGCCCATGTGGCCGCACTTCTTGACCGAGGCGAGCTGGTCCTCGAAGTGCACGCCGCCGGCGCCGGCGCGGATCATCGCCTTCATCAGCTCGAACGCATTGAGCACGCCACCGAAGCCGGCTTCGGCGTCCGCCACGATCGGCGCGTAGTAATCGACGTACTCCTTGTGTCCGGGCTCGATGCCGCGTGCGACCTGGATCTCGTCGGCACGGGTGAACGTGTTGTTGATGCGCTCGACCACCTTCGGCACCGAATCCACCGGGTAGAGCGACTGATCCGGATACATCGCCATGTAGCTGTTGTTGTCGGCGGCGACCTGCCAGCCCGACAGATAGATTGCCTTCACGCCGGCCTTGACCTGTTGCATGGCCTGGCCGCCGGTGAGGGCGCCAAGGCAGTTCACATAGGGCGTGTTGTTGACGAGATGCCACAGCTTCTCGGCGCCGCGACGGGCAAGGGTGTATTCGACTGCGAGCGAGCCGCGCAGGCGCACGACGTCCTCGGCAGTGTAACCACGCTCGATGCCCTTCCAGCGCGGGTTCTCGGCCCAGTCCTTCTTGATCTTGGCGATTTCTTGATCACGGCTCATTTGCAAATCTCCTAAAAGTGCGAGCTCAATTCCTGGAAAACGGAGACGTGTCGGTCGCTGACCGGGCACCCCTGCGTGTGGCCCCATTCCGCCGCCCCCGGGGGTGCGGACCAGCCGATGGGATTCTTCTCAATCGGTCCAACTCCGGATCGATTTCGTGCGCGACAGCAACTAGCCGGCGAGATCGACCGCGGACACGATCACCCCGTCGCCATCGGCGTAGAGGTACTGATCCGGCACGAACGTCACGCCTGCAAACGTGACCGGGATGTTCCGGTCACCTGCACCTTTCTTGATGCTCTTCAGGGGATGGGTGGCGAGCGCGCGCACGCCGAGCGCGATCTCGTTGATCGCCGCCGAGTCGCGGATGCATCCGAAGACGACGATGCCCGACCACCCGTTGTCCCGCGCCAGCACTGCGAGCATGTCGCCGACCAGAGCGCAGCGCAGCGACCCGCCGCCGTCCACCACCAGCACCCGCCCCTCGCCTTTTTCCGCCAGGGCCTGGCGCACGAGCACGTTGTCCTCGAACACCTTGACGGTCGCGATGCGGCCGCTGAACGCGAGGTTGGCGCCATAGCACCGGAACATCGGCTCGGCCACCCTGATCTTGTCGTCGTGGTGGTCGCAAAGGTCGGCGGTAGCGAACGACATCTACGGTCTCCGTGAGGGGTACGTCCGAGGCGCAGAGCACATCGATCGGATGTGTGCTAAATTATATCTTATACAAGACTTGTGCAAGGATTTTTTCGCTGCCTGGTCGCGACGCCGCCAAGCCTCTGTCGCAGCGGAAGAATGGGGGGCCTGGGAAGGCCCCCGGAGGAGCGGGACGATACTGCTTAGGCGTGGCTTTCCATCTTTGCGATCATCGCGTCGCCGAAGCCCGAGCACGAGACTTCGGTCGCGCCCGGCATCAGCCGTGCGAAATCGTAGGTCACGACCTTGTCGGAGATCGCGTCTTCCATCGACCGCACGATGAGGTCGGCCGCCTCACGCCAGCCCAGGTGCCGCAGCATCATCTCGGCCGACAGGATGAGCGAGCCGGGGTTCACCTTGTCCTGCCCAGCATACTTGGGCGCGGTCCCGTGGGTGGCCTCGAACACTGCATACTGGTCCGAGATATTGGCGCCCGGGGCGATGCCGATGCCCCCGACCTGGGCGGCCAGCGCGTCGGAGATATAGTCGCCGTTCAGGTTCAAGGTGGCGATCACGTCGTACTCCGCCGGCCGCAGCAGGATCTGCTGCAGGAAGGCGTCGGCGATGGAGTCCTTGACCACGATGTCGCGCCCGGTGCGGGGGTTCTTGAACGAGCACCACGGGCCGCCGCCGATGGGCTGCGCGCCGAACTCGCGCTGGGCGAGGGCATAGGCCCAGTCACGGAACGCGCCCTCGGTGAACTTCATGATGTTGCCCTTGTGCACGAACGTCACCGACTTGCGGTCGTTGTCCACGGCGTACTTGATCGCGGCCCGCACCAGGCGCTCGGTGCCTTCGCGCGAGACCGGCTTGATGCCGATGCCGGAGGTGGCCGGGAAGCGGATCTTCCTCACCCCCATCTCCTCCTGCAGGAACCGGATCACCTTCCTGGCCCCCTCCGACTCCGCAGCCCACTCGATGCCGGCGTAGATGTCCTCGGTATTCTCGCGGAAGATCACCATGTCGGTGAGCTCGGGGTTCTTGAGCGGGCTCGGCACGCCGCGGAAGTAGCGCACGGGCCGCACGCACTGATACAGATCGAGCTCCTGGCGGAGCGCCACGTTCAGCGACCGGATGCCGCCGCCGACCGGGGTCGTCATCGGCCCCTTGATCGACACGGAGTATTCCTTGAGGGCGGCGAGCGTTTCCTCGGAGAGCCATACGTCGCGGCCGTAGACCTGCGTCGATTTCTCTCCGGCGAAGACTTCCATCCAGTGAATCATCCGGGCGCCGCCGTATGCCTTCCGCACGGCCGCGTCGACCACTTTCTTCATGACCGGCGTGATGTCGATCCCGATGCCATCGCCCTCGATGTAGGGGATGATCGGGTGGTCGGGGACGGCCTGCCCGGGAACGATCTTGTCGCCGCCGTGGGGGACCTTGATGCTGGCAATCGTGCTCATCGCAATTCCTTGAGTGACTGGATGAAAGGTGGGGTCACGCCGCGCGCGCTCGACTCGGGCGGATCCGAGTCTTGGTACTTTTTATCGGGCGATTATGCGCTACCGCGATCGAGGTTGCCAACGCGGACCTGGGCGGCGCTTGGCGCCTGGTGCACGTTGCCGCTATCCTTGAGCCTTGGCATGGGCCGCTTGCGGGGGAAGATCCAGCGATGAACACGACTTGGCAGCCGGGCGCTCGGGTGTCGTTGCTCCCCGCGGGCGAGAATCCGGTCGCGCAGGCGATCGCAAAGGCCCTGATCGATGGCTTCGACAAGCACTATCGTTTGTTCCGCGAAGTGAGCCGGGAGGCGAAGGAGCGCTTCGAGCGGGGCGACTGGGCGGGCCAGCAGGCCGCGGTGCGAGACCGCATCCAGTATTACGACGACCGGGTCAACGAATGCGTCGAGCGCCTGCGTGACGAGTTCCGTGCCGACCTGCTCGACCACAACACCTGGCAGCAGGCGAAGCTGCTCTATATCGGACTCCTTACCGACCACAAGCAGCCGGAGTGCGCCGAGACGTTCTTCAACTCGGTCTCCTGCAAGATCCTGCACCGCACTTACTTCCAGAACGACTTCATCTTCGTGCGCCCGGCGATCTCGACGGAGTACCTCGAGTCGGATCCGCCGGCCTATCGGACCTACTACCCGAGTATCGCCACGCTCTACCAGACTTTCCGGCAGATCTTCATCGATTTCACCTGGCAGCGGCCTTTCGCCGATCTCGATCGGGACGTCGGTTTCGCGATCGAAGCGATCCGCCAGCACCTCGGAGAGTGGCCCGAGCCCGAGCCGAATTTCCAGATCAAGGTGCTCGCCTCCGGGTTTTATCGGAACAAGGCGGTGTACGTGATCGGCAAGATGATCAACGGCCACCAGGAGCACCCGTTCGTGATCCCCGTGCTCCACGACGAGAATGGCCGCCTCGCGCTCGACGCCATCCTCCTGCAGCCGCTGCTGATCAGCACGCTCTTCAGCTTGAGCCGCGCGTACTTCATGGTCGACATGCAGGTGCCGTCGGCGTACGTCCACTTCCTGCAGAGCGCCATGCCGAACAAGCTGCAGTCGGAGCTCTACACCATGCTCGGCCTCGCCAAGCAGGGCAAGAATCTGTTCTACCGCGACCTTCTCTACCACTTGCGACACTCGCGCGACATCTTCGATCTCGCGCCGGGGATACCGGGGCTCGTGATGCTCGTGTTTACCCTGCCCTCGTTCTCTTATGTCTTCAAGGTGATCCGCGATGTCATCCAGCCGCCAAAAGAGGTCGATCACGAGACGGTGAAGGCGAAATACCTCCTCGTCAAGCATCACGACCGGGTCGGGCGGATGGCCGATACCATGGAGTTCTCGGACGTGGCTTTGCCGGTCGCGCGCTTCACGCCTGCCCTGCTCGAGCAGCTGCGGCGCCATGCCCCCTCCCTGCTCGAAGAGGAGGGCGACACGATCGTGATCAAGCACTGCTACATCGAGCGGCGCATGGTGCCCCTCAATATCTATCTCGACCGCGCCGGCCGCGCCGAGCGAGAGGCGGCGGTGTGGGAGTACGGCAACGCCATCAAGGAGCTCGCGTACGCCAATATCTTCCCCGGTGATCTGTTGTGGAAGAACTTCGGCGTTACCCGCTATGGTCGGGTCGTGTTCTACGACTACGACGAGATCGAGTATCTCACCGACTGCCACTTTCGCCGTATCCCCGAGGCCCCTTCCGAGGAGTTCGAGATGTCCGGCGAGGTGTGGTATCCGGTGGCGCGCAACGATGTCTTCCCGGAGGAGTTCGCGACCTTTCTGTTGAGCAACCGTGACGTGCGCGCGGTCTTCCTGAAACACCATGCGGATCTGCTGGCGCCGGAGTTCTGGCAGGCGTGTCAGCAGAAGATAAGTGCCGGCACCGTGGAAGACTTCTTCCCTTACCCGGCGTCAGTTCGCTTTCGCAACCGGGCACGCGCAACGTTGGTGGAGTCCCACCCGCAGCGGGTCGCGGCCAGCTGAATCGGGCTTCCTCGGTACCGGGGTGCGCACCATAAGGGGGAGTCGGAACTGGTTGGCCGCCTCGGCGTGGTGCGTGCGCGGTGGGGGCGGTAGGGGGCGAGGCTTGCGCGGGAAGGCGGACGCGCCGTCCCACGCATGCTCCGATTACTTCGAGCCGGACTGGATGTTGGAGGCCTGCTTGCCTTTCGGGCCCTCGGTCACGTCGAAGGTGACCTTTTGCCCTTCCTTCAGGGTCTTGAAGCCCGACATGTTGATCGAAGAGAAGTGCGCGAACAGATCCTCTCCGCCATCGTCGGGTGTGATGAAACCGAAACCCTTGGCGTCGTTGAACCACTTGACCGTACCAGTTGCCATCTTCCTTCCTTCTCGTGAATTAATCCGGGCTCTGACCCGTGACCTGTTTGAGTTTCAAGCCCGCAAATGGCACGACCCCGCACTGCAGAAAACTTGAAGCCAAACACCCACCTGCGTTTTAGGGTATCCGCCCCGATTCGTCAAGGACGACGGCACTTGCCGCAGGCGCAGCGGCACGGAATTTGCGCTTGCAAAATTTTGGGCGAGTGCAACAATTAGTAGCATCAACCTTGGGTCGCGATCGCTTGGAACGATGGCTTCTGGAAATCGCGAGGGTACGGTTCTCGAAACGAAGAAGAGCAGGGTCAAGCCTCCGCCCCTGTTCAAGGTGCTGTTGCTCAACGATGACTACACGCCCATGGACTTCGTCGTCGCCGTGCTGCAGACCTTTTTTTCCATGACCCGTGAACAGGCCACACAGATCATGCTCAAAGTTCACAGGGAGGGGATGGGGGTCTGCGGCGTTTACCCGCGAGACGTCGCCTCGACCAAGGTCGAGCAGGTCACGGCTTATTCACGGCAGCACCAACACCCGCTAAGATGCGTGATGGAGGAAACGTAGGATGATCGCGCAGGAACTCGAAGTCAGTCTGCACATGGCGTTCATGGAAGCGCGCCAGAAGCGGCATGAGTTTATTACGGTCGAGCACCTCCTGCTCGCAATGCTCGACAACCCTTCCGCGTCCGAAGTCCTGCGCGCCTGCGCCGTCGACATCGAGGAACTGCGCAAGCAGCTCGCCGACTTCGTTGTGGAGCACACGCCGAAGCTCACGCGCGACGATGTGGACACGCAGCCGACGCTCGGCTTCCAGCGCGTCATCCAGCGCGCCATCCTGCATGTGCAGTCGTCCGGCAAGAAGGAGGTCACGGGTGCCAATGTCCTGGTCGCCATCTTCGGCGAGAAGGACTCGCACGCGGTTTACTTCCTCCACCAGAAGGGCGTGACCCGCCTGGATGTCGTCAACTTCATCTCGCACGGCATCAGCAAGGTGCCACAGGCGACTCAGGCGAAGGCGGAATCGGAAGGCGAGGCGGAGCAGGAAAACGCCACCGGCGGCGCCCTCGAGACCTACACCATCAACCTCAACGCGCTTGCGCTGGCCGGGAAGATCGATCCCCTGATCGGTCGCGAGCGCGAGCTCGAGCGCGTCATTCAGACGCTCTGCCGCCGCCGCAAGAACAATCCGCTGCTCGTCGGCGAGGCGGGTGTGGGCAAGACGGCGATCGCGGAGGGGCTTGCGCGCCGGATCATCGAAGGGGATGTTCCGGAAATACTGCGGCGCGCGCAGGTGTATGCGCTCGACATGGGCGCGCTGCTCGCGGGCACCAAGTACCGAGGCGACTTCGAACAGCGCCTGAAGGCGGTTCTCAAGCAGCTGGTCGACAATCCCAACGCGATCCTTTTCATCGACGAGATTCATACGTTGATCGGAGCCGGTGCGGCGTCCGGCGGAACGCTCGACGCGTCCAACCTGCTGAAGCCGGCGCTCTCGAGCGGCCAGCTGAAGTGCATCGGAGCGACGACCTACAACGAGTTCCGCGGCGTGTTCGAGAAGGATCACGCGCTCTCGCGGCGGTTCCAGAAGATCGACGTCACCGAGCCGTCGGTGGAAGAGACGGTATCGATCCTGCGCGGCCTCAAATCGCGCTTCGAGGCGCACCATGGCGTGAAGTACACCGCCACCGCACTGTCGGCGGCGGCCGAGCTGTCGGCGCGTTACATCAATGATCGCCATCTGCCAGACAAGGCGATCGACGTCATCGACGAAGCGGGTGCCGCGCAGCGCATCCTGCCACGGGCGAAGCAGCGCAAGGTCATCGGCAAGCACGAGATCGAGGAGATCATCGCCAAGATCGCTCGCATTCCGTCGCACAGCGTGTCCACCGATGACCGCGCCGCCCTCAAGACCCTCGAGCGTGATCTGAAGGCCGTGGTCTTCGGTCAGGACAAGGCCATCGATGCGCTCGCTGGCGCCATCAAGATGGCGCGCAGCGGTCTTGGCAATCCGCAGAAGCCGATCGGCAATTTCCTGTTCTCCGGCCCGACCGGGGTCGGCAAGACCGAGGTGGCGCGGCAGCTTGCCTACGTCATGGGGATCGAGCTCATCCGGTTCGACATGTCGGAGTACATGGAGCGCCACGCGGTGTCGCGCCTGATCGGCGCCCCGCCCGGGTATGTGGGCTTCGATCAGGGCGGGTTGCTGACCGAGGCCATCACCAAGCACCCCTATTCGGTGTTGCTCCTGGACGAGATCGAAAAGGCGCATCCCGACGTGTTCAACATCCTCCTGCAGGTGATGGATCACGGGACGCTCACGGACAACAACGGTCGCCGGGCGGATTTCCGCAATGTCGTCATCATCATGACCACGAACGCCGGCGCGGAGACGTTGACGAAGTCCACGATCGGTTTCACCGAGTCGGCGCACAGCGGCGACGAGATGGCGGACATCAAGCGCATGTTCACGCCGGAGTTTCGCAATCGGCTGGACGCCATCATCTCGTTCGCGGCGCTCGATCGCGACATCATTCTCAGGGTCGTGGACAAGTTCCTGATCCAGCTCGAAAGCCAGCTGCACGAGAAGAAGGTGGACGTGAGCTTTACCGCAGCGCTCAAGGCGTATCTCGCCAAGCGGGGATTCGACCCGCTGATGGGCGCGCGCCCGATGGCTCGTCTGATCCAGGACACCGTCCGCAGTGCCTTGGCGGACGAGCTTCTGTTCGGACGCCTCGCGAACGGCGGGTCGGTGACGGTCGACATCGACGAAACCGACACCATACGGCTCGTCTTCGCGGAAGAGCCCGAGGCGGTCGTGACCTGATCCCGCACGCACCTGGTACTGCCAGTGAAAAGGCCGCCGTGTGGCGGCCTTTTCGCTTTCTCGAGAGGGCGCATTCCCGTCTGAGCTTATTCCTGTTTCCGCCTTGACGACCAGAGGGCTGCGCGGGAAACTTGGTCAGCCTGCCAGGCGCTTCCAACAGTAATATTCCGCGGAGTACATGCATGAAGACACTCCTCTGCGTGACCGCAACGCTCGCCATTTCGTACCCGACGGCGGCGATCGCCGAGACGCCACCGCTGCCTGCTACCGGCCGCGACCTCGCGGCGGCATGCGCCATCTGCCATGGCACCAACGGCTGGAGCGCCGGCGGGCGCCTTCCCAATCTCGCTGGCCAGCCCGAGGCGTATCTCGTCAAGCAGATGCGCGATTTTCGCGACGGCAGTCGTCCGGCCACGATCATGACGCAGATCGCGCGCGGCTATACCGAAGAGCAGTATCAATCGATGGCGGCTTTCTTCGCCGCCCAGAAGGTGCGGTGAGGCGCGCCATGGCCGGGATCTTGTCACGCCGGGGTTTCATGAAGCTTGCCGGTGCCGCCGCCGCAGGAGCCGGCCTGCCCCGATTCCTGGGTGGCTGCGCGACCACTGCCGAATCGGAGCGCGTGGGTCGTGTCGTCGTCGTCGGGGGTGGGTACGGCGGCGCCACGGCTGCCAAGTACATCCGCATGTGGAGCGAGAAGCGCATCGACGTGGTGCTCGTCGAGCGGAACGCCGACTTCATTTCTTGCCCGCTGTCGAATCTGGTGCTGGGCGGAGCGCGGACCATCGAGTCGCTCACCCTGAGCCGCGACAAGCTGCGCGATCACGGCGTGCGATTGGTGCGCGACGAAGTGACCGCCATCGAGGTCGAGAAGAAGCGCGTGCGACTGAAGGGGGGCGAGGTCCTGCCTTACGACCGTGTGGTGGTGGCACCCGGCATCGATTTTCTCTACGACCAGATACCCGGTCTGAACAACGAGCAAGCCCGGAAAGTGGTCCTGCACGCCTGGAAGGCGGGACCGCAGACCGTTGCGCTGCGCAAGCAACTGGAGGCCATGCCCGACGGCGGGACGTACATCCTCTCGATCCCGAAAGCGCCGTTCCGCTGCCCGCCCGGTCCCTATGAGCGTGCGTGTCAGGTTGCCTACTACTTCAAGCAGGCGAAGCCGAAATCGAAGGTGCTGGTCCTCGACGCCAATCCGGATCTTGTCTCCAAGAAGGGTCTGTTCATCGCCGCGTGGAACGAACTGTATCCGGGCATCGTCGACTACCGCCCGAATCAGGAAGCGAAGGACGTCGATGTCAGGACGTTGACCGTTCACACCGAGTTCGATTCGTTCCGCGGCAACGTGCTGAACGTCGTGCCCCCGCATCGCGCGGGGGACATCGCGGCCGCGACCGGGCTCATCACGGCGAACAACCTCTGGTGCGGGGTCGACTGGCGCACGATGGAGTCGGTGGCGGTGGCCGGGGTGCATGTGCTGGGCGATGCGACGCTGGCTGCGCAGGCGATGCCCAAGTCGGCGAGCATTGCGAACAACCATGCCAAGGTCGCTGCGAGCGCCATCGTGGCCGTCCTCACCGGCCAGCCGATCAATCCGCTGCCGGTGATCGGGAACACGTGCTACAGCTACCTGAGCGCCACCGAAGCTGCCCATGTGAACAGCGTCTACCGCTACGACCCGGAGAAGAAGACGCTGCTTCCGGTGGAGGGGGCGGGCGGTTTGTCGGCCAAGCGCAACGCGCAGGAAAAAGCCTACGCGGACGACTGGGCCATCAACATCTGGGCCGATACGCTGGCCTGAGCGCGCGATACCTCAGCCCGTGGCGATCGGCCGCCGCGGGTCGCTGCACCACTCGCTCCACGACCCCGGGTAGAGCCGCGCGCCGGGGAGGCCTGCGATCTCCATCGCGAGCAGGTTATGGCAGGCGGTGACGCCGCTCCCGCACTGGCTGACGACCTCGGACGCGGGCCGGCCGGCCGCGATGAAGTCGAATGCCTCGCGCAGTTCCGCCGCCGGCTTGAAGCGCCCCTCGGCGTCGAGGTTGTCCTTGAAGAAGCGGTTCACCGCGCCGGGGATGTGGCCCGCGACCGGGTCGATGGTCTCGTTCTCGCCGCGATAGCGGTCCGGGCTGCGTGCATCGACGAGGCGCAAGCCGGGTTGGCCGAGGTGGGCTTCGAGCCAAGTGGCATCGACGATCATCGATGGGTCTGGTCGGCCCTCGAAGTGGGTCGGCACAACGGATAGAGGTCGGTCGGTGGTCGGCTGTCCCGCTGCCAGCCATGCGCCGAAGCCCCCGTCCAGTATCGCCACGGACCGGTGCCCCACCCAGCGCATGAGCCACCAGAGGCGCGCGGCGAACGCACCGCCAGCATCGTCGTAGGCAACGACCTGTTTCCCGCCGTTCATGCCGGCGCGTCCCAGCCAGTCTGCGAACGCGCGCGCGTCCGGCAGCGGGTGGCGTCCGATGCGCCCGGTCTTCGCGCCCGCCAGATCGCGGTCCAGATGCGCGAAGCGGGCGTTGGGGATGTGCGACGTACGATAGGCACGCTCGCCCCTGTCGGGATCCGCGAGGTCGTGACGGCAGTCGAAGACGCACCACTCGGGGTCGTCCACGTGAGCGGCGAGCTCGTCGACGGTGACGAGGGTGGTGTAGGAGGGCATGGCGTTGCTCCGAAAAGTCAGGGTTGGTAGGCGAGCCGCTCCATGAAGTA
Source organism: Burkholderiales bacterium (assembly GCA_016791285.1). The sequence goes on along the minus strand of JAEUMX010000292.1, from coordinate 8,826 downwards.
GCACAGGCAGTCCTGACGGATCACCCGCGCGTCCTTCGTCAGCATGGCCGGCGTCACGGCGCGCTTCAACGCGAGCACGTCTCCCTTGAGTTCGAGGAAGGCCGCACTCACGTCGCGCCCATGGTGATCCGAGACGTGCAGCTTCAGGCCCGGACCGCGCACGCGTGCGAGCGGCCAGCCGGCCGGGAGATCGCGGAAGTTGAGCGTTTCGAGATCGTCGCCGAAGGAGACCTCGGCTTCCCCCGCGCCGACGCAGAAGTCGATCGCGTCGGGCACACTCACGGTCGCGACCGTATGGTAGAGGTCGAGGTCGTGCTTCGGCACGGGATGGTCCGGGAAGTGGGAGAGGTGCAGGCACGCCTCGACGAAATCCGCCGCGCGGTCCGCGTTCTCGCGGATCCCGGGTTTGCCGCATTCGGCCGTCACGGCGGGGCAGAGCGCCCCGAACGCGGTCGATTGCACGCCGACCGGTCGCTCGAAGTGCACCACGGTGCGGCTGAACAACCGTGCGAGGTGCAGAAACGGCACCGCGAGGCGGTTGACGCAGGCATAGTGCGGATTGAGCCCGGTGTTGTTGTGGATGTCGATGCTGGCGAAGACGTGCCGTGCCCGCATCTGATCCACCACCGACACCATCACGGCATGCAGCGGATGCTCCGGCTGCTCGCTTCCAGGCCAGACCCTGTTGTAGTCGGGCTCGTGGTCCAGGCGTCGCAGGTTGTGCCGGGCGGCCGCGACGTTGCCGACGAAGACCGAGAGCGCCCGCGGCAGGGGCCGGCCGGCGTGGCGCTGGAACACCTGTTGGATCGCCTGGAGACCAGTGGTTTCGTTGCCGTGGAGGAGCACCGTGACGAGGAGCGGCTCGGCGCGCTGGCCGGGAAGATGGATGAGCGTCGGCCCCCGCAGCACCGTGTGCAGATCGGTGGCGGAAACGGCGAGCAATCCGGCGGGTACGCGATCCAGGACGTCGAGGCGTGGGGTGATCGGCAAATCCATGAGCGTTGCGGAGCGTCGGCTTACTCGGGCCATTGATGGACAGGGTCGCCGCTGCGCTGCCGAGCCAGGTAGGCGGCCGTCAGCTCGGAGAGGTCTCGACCGTTCGCGATGAAGTGCGTGCGCAACCACGTGCTGCCCGTTCTGGCGGACATCACACGGTGCGCGATGATCGCGAGATAGCGGTCGATCTCCCCGGCTTCGAGGCCGAGCCCGGCGAGGCCGTGGCGCGCCGCCGGCAGCAACTCGTCGCGCAGCAGCGTACGGGCGTCGGTGGTCGCGCCGCTCAACCACGTGAGCCGTGCCGCCAGCCCTTCGCGCGCGGCGCGATAGAAGTTCTCCCGCGCGCGCTCGAACGGCAGCTGTGTTTCGGGCGCCACGTCGCGGCCCGCGAAGTGGTGCGCAAGCCCGAAGTACAGCGCCGCATTCGCGATCATGTCGATCACGCTCGGGCCGGCGGGCAGCACGCGGTGCTCGATGCGAAAGTGCGGGGTTCCCATTTCGTCGAATCCTATCAGGGGCCGATTCCAGCGCCAGATCGTGCCGTTATGCAACCGCAGGTGTTCGAGTCTGGTGATGCCATCGTCTAGGCTCACCGGCAGCAGGTACGGATAGAACGCCTCGTTCTCGGCGAAACATTCGAGCAGCGAGGCGCGCACGTAGCCGCCGCCGAAGGTCACGCGCTGGGCCGGATCGTGGGCGGCGCCTTTTCTGCCGCCGAGCGCCACGGCCTGTTCGAAGAGCGGGATCCGCGTCTCGTCCCAGAGGTCGCGGCCGAACAGCAGCGGCGAGTTGCCGCAGGCGGCGACGATCGGCGCAGAGAGCACGAGCGAGGCGTTGTAGTAACGGGCAGCGCAGCTCGCCGGCACCTGCAGGTGCACCTGGAACGACGTGGTGGCGGCCTCCAGCATGACGTCGTGGTGCTTCGTCAGAAGATGCTCGCGGCCGCCGATGTCGACCGTGATGGCACGGCCGCGGCGGGCCCGCATGATCTGGCGGTTGAGCGCGTGGTAGCGGTTCAGCGGCGACATGTTGGCGAGGCACAGGTCCGCCTTTGTGACGGTGGGCAGAATGCCGATCATGACGAGCGCAGCGTCGAGGTCGGACGCCACCGCCAGACAGCGGCGCCACGTCGCCTCGAGCTCCGATTCGAGGCGGGTCAGCGCGCCGGGGCCCAGCACCTGCGGGGTGCCGTTCAATTCCACGTTGAACTTCGAGAGCTCCGGCACCACCAGAGCGCTGGCGAGCGCCGCGAGATAGGCCTCGTTGATCGGCGCCGGGGCGAGCGAGCGGTCGACCAGCCAGGCTTCGAGCTCGAATCCCGCGACGTAGGGGCCCTCCGCCATCACGCCGCGGCGCACCCACTCCTCGAGCCGGGCGGTTTCGCGCGCGACGCAGCCGCCGAAGCGCTCGAAGGCTGCCGCGTCGAATTGGACATCGTCGATCTCCCTGCCCATGCCGGTTGCGGCCGCGCTTGCACGCCGGGCGCGAGGCGCGCCGCCTCAACAACCTGTCAAGCGTTCCCGGTGGGGGGGCTGCCCGTTTCCACCGCAGCGGCCTTGACCCACCCGAGCGCCTCGTCGTAGTTCGCGAAGACCTCGATCTCGGCGTCCGTGAAGAGGCTCTCCAGCCAGGCGATCCACGCGATCCACTGATCGTCGGTCACCACCGCCACGCGGCCGAATTCGCGCGCGTGGCTGCGCGTGAACTTGAGCTCTTCCCAGGCCACATCGAGGGTGTACCCCAGCATGTCCCGCAAATCGAGGAGCAGATTCGCATTGCCGTGCATCCTGATCTGATACAGGGCGTGCTCCTCCAGTTCCCTCATGTCGGTCAGGGTGAATTCTCCGAGCACCGCCACGTTCGTGTAAGCGTCTTCGATCTGGATCGAAATCATCGCGGACTCCCGGCGTTGTTCCTCGATTATAAGACACCGACGCGATCAGTCCGACGCGAGTGGGGCGCGGGGCGCGGCGAAGGTGGCGACGACCCCGCTCGCCACGATGATCGCGATGGCAAGCCAGCTCGACGCGGCCAAGGCTTCGCCGCTCACCACGACCCCGAGTAGGCTCGCGAACACGACCGTGCTGTAGGCGAGACTCCCGACCACCAGGGTCTGTCCTTCCTGGTAGGCGCGCGTCATGGCGAGCTGGGCCAGTGTCGCGCTGGTGCCGAGGCCGGTGATGATGCCTGCCCCTTCCCAGCTCACAGTGTGAAAGGTGTTGACCGACATCCAGGCCGCGGCGCCGAGGGTCGAGATCAGCGTGAAGTAGAAGACGACCCGCCAGTCCGGCTCACCGAGCTGTCCGAGCTGCTTCACGTTCAGGTAGGCAACGCTGGCAAAGGCGCCGGAGGCGAGGCCCAGGAAGCCCGCCAGGATTTGGTCCGAGTGGAACGAAGGCCGCAGCAGCAGAGCGACGCCAACGAAACCGGCGACCACGGCCACCATCACCCACGGCGAGACCCGCTCCTTGAGCACCCACATGGCAAGCGCCGCCAGGAAGAGCGGCGAGGTGTAATTGAGGGTGACCGCCGCCGCGAGCGGCAGGCGGGCGATTGCGTAGAAATAGAACATCAATGCCACGAAACCCGAGACACTCCGGTAAAGATGGCTGCGGAAGTACCGGGTGCGCAGTTCCAGGCGCTGTTGCCACACGATCGCGTAGATCACCACGAGGCCGATGAAGGAGCGGTAGAAGACGAGCTCCGCGCTGGAAAAGCCGTGCTCGGCGCCCAGCTTGACGAAAAGGCCCATGAGGGCGAACAGCAGCCCGGCGACGAGCATCCACTGGCTGCGCAGGCGGGGGAGGGTGAATGGCATCGTCAGGCGAAAAAATTGGGTGCGGTGCCCGCACCCAAGCGCAAGGGGTCGGAAACGCGGACGAGCCTCAGGGGCGTGCGCCGAGCGCGGGCTCCACGTGGCGGCGCAGAAATTCGTGGAAGTGCCAGACACCGTCTTCCATCGGCGACTGGTACGGTCCGGCCTCGCTCACGCCCTGCGCCCGCAGCGCGCGGCGGCCATCGTGCATGCGCTGGCAGATCTCCGCATCCTCGATCGCGGTCTCGTTGTACGCCGCGCGCTCGGCCTCGATCAGCTCCGGCTCGAAGAGCGCGATCTCTTCCGGATAGTAGTACTCGACGACGTTGCTGCACGCCTGCGGCCCGCGCGGGATCACGTGGCTCACGATGAGCACCTGCGGATACCACTCGATCATGATGTTCGGGTAGTAGGCAAACCAGAGCGCGCCGTAAGGCGGCGCTTCCCCGCCGCCATACGCCAACAGCTTCTCCTGCCAGCGCTGGTAGGTCGGGGTGCCAGCGCGGCCGAGCTCGCGGCTGATGCCGCACACCTGGGCGCTGTACCACTCGCCGAGCTCCCAGCGCAGCAGGCGGTCGCAATCGACGAAGCGCCCCAGACCGGGGTGGAACGGCACCACGTGGTAGAGCTCGAGGTAGACCTCCATGAAAACCTTCCAGTTGTACTGGTACTCGGTGACCTCGGCGCAGTGGAAGAGATAGCCGTCGAAGGACAGGTCGCCGGCGATGGCGAGCCCTGCCAGGTCACTGGCGGGGTCGCGCGGCCCCTGAAACAGCATGCCGTTCCAGCTCTTGAGCGGCGTGCGTTCGAGATCGAGGCAGGGCTTGTCGGGAAAATGCGGCGCGCCGAGGAGCGTACCGGAGGTATCGTAGGTCCAGCGGTGGACCGGGCACACGAGGTTCCGCGCATGGCCGCGGCCCTGGAGGATGACGGCCTGACGGTGGCGGCAGACGTTGGACAGGAGATCGACGCCGTGCGTGTTGCGGATCAGGGTCTTGCCGTTTCCCATCCACTCCAGCACGTGATAGTCGCCGGGGCGGAGGAGCATGAGCTCGTGGCCGACATAACCGGGTCCCTGTGCGAACACGGTCGCCATTTCAGCTTCGTGGACATCCTGATCGAGGTACCAGTCGATGGAGAGGGGTTGGGGGGTGGAGGTCAGGGTGGCAGTGGCCAGATCAGTCATAAGGCAATTTTTCACCTCGATCGCGTAAGGGGTTGGAAAAACGCTTCTCCGCAAGCCGGGAAAGCGCGCGACCGGCACGCGGAAAAACCGAAAAAGGCTACCAGAAGCGGGGTCGAAATCAATTGCTTTCCGCGTCCGCCAGAACGCTGCAACGACCCCGCGCGTTGACCCGGAAGCCCCGGCTGCGATACCTTACGCCGTTTTGGTGTTTTCTGGCCCGAATTCAACCGATGAACTCCGCCCAGCAAGACCAGCCGGAGAGCTTCGAGGCGGCGATCGTGGAGCTCGAGGGATTGGTGGCGCGCATGGAATCCGGCCAGCTGCCGCTCGAGCAGTCGCTGGCGGCCTACAAGCGCGGCGCGCAGCTGCTGCAATACTGCCAGACCACCCTGCAGGCTGCCGAGCAGCAGGTGAAGATCCTCGAAGAAAACACCCTGAAGCCGTTCTCCACGCCAGAAGCGTGACGTGCTGGACGCGGTTGCCTAGAGACCCTACGGATCCGATTCCGACTTGAACGCCTCGCGCGCCTCCACGGACGGGCCGCGGCTCGACCCGGCGAGCGCGGACGCACCGGCCGCGACCCCCTTCGATGACTGGGTCGCCGTACGCCAGGACCACATGGAGCATCTTCTTGCGCACCTGTTGCCATCGCCCCAGGTGGCGCCGGGCCGACTGCACGAGGCGATGCGTTACGCCGTCCTGGGTGGTGGCAAGCGGGTACGGCCGCTGCTCGCGTTCGCGGCCGGCGAACTGGCGCAGGCGCCGGTCGAGCGGGTGGCCGTGGCGGCCGCGGCGGTCGAGCTGATCCACGCCTATTCGCTGGTCCACGACGACCTGCCCTGCATGGACGACGACGTGTTGCGGCGGGGCAAGCCCACCTGTCACGTCGAGTTCGACGAGGCCACGGCACTATTGGTCGGCGACGCACTGCAAAGCCTTGCTTTCGATCTGCTGTCCGGGCGCGAGCTCGCTTCGCACCCCGCGATCCAGCTCGAGATGGTGTCGATCCTGGCGGCCGCGGCCGGATCGCGCGGCATGGCGGGCGGCCAGGCGATAGACCTCGATGCCGTCGGCAGGAGCCTCACCCTGCCCGAGCTTGAATTCATGCACGTCCACAAGACCGGCGCTCTGATCCGCGCCGCGGCGCTCCTGGGGGCGCGCTGCGGGACCGCTCTGGACGCCGATGGACTTGCGCGTCTGGACCGCTTCGCGAAATATATCGGACTCGCGTTCCAGGTCGTCGACGACGTGCTCGACGCCGACTCCAACACGGCGACGCTGGGCAAGACCGCCGGCAAGGACGCCGATCAGCACAAGCCGACCTACGTCCAGGTGCTCGGCGTGTCGGATGCGCGGCAGCTCGCCCTGGAGATGCGCGCGACCGCGATCGGCGCGCTGGCACCCTTCGGCGCGCGCGCGCGCCGGCTGGAGGAGCTCTCGGATTTCATCGTGATGAGAAAATTCTGATGAACGCACCAGAAGTGCGCTACGAACTGCTCGAGTCGATTCGCGACCCGGCGGACCTGCGGCGGCTGCCGCGGGCGGACCTGCACAAGCTCGCGGAGGAACTGCGGCGTTTCCTCATCGAATCCGTGAGCAAGACCGGCGGCCATCTCTCGTCCAACCTCGGCACGGTCGAGCTCACGATCGCCCTGCACTATGTCCTGAAAACTCCGCACGATCGCCTGGTCTGGGACGTCGGCCACCAGACCTACGCGCACAAGGTCCTGACCGGCCGCCTCGAAAAGATGTCGAAGCTCAGGATGTGGGGCGGCATCTCCGGCTTTCCCCGCCGCAGCGAGAGCGAGTACGACACCTTCGGCACCGCCCACGCCAGCACCTCGATCAGCGCGGCGCTCGGCATGGCGGTCGCGGCCAAGCGCCGCGGAGAGAGCAGACGCTGTGTGGCGGTGATCGGCGACGGCGCGATGACCGGCGGCATGGCCTTCGAGGCGCTCAACAACGCCGGCGCGATGGACGCGAACCTGCTCGTCGTGCTCAACGACAACGATATGTCGATCTCGCACAACGTCGGTGCCCTCAACAACTACCTGGCACGTCTGCTCTCGGGACGCTTCTACTCGGCCGCCCGGCGCGGCGCGGAGAAGGTGCTGGGCGCGCTGCCCTCGCCGGTGCTCGAGCTCGCGAAGAAGGCCGAGGAGCACGTGAAGGGCATGGTCACGCCGGGCACGCTGTTCGAGGAGTTCGGCTTCAACTACATCGGCCCGATCGACGGGCACGACATCGACGTGCTGGTGGACACGCTCGCGAACGTGGCCGAGCTCGAAGGGCCGCAGTTCCTTCACGTCGTCACGCGCAAGGGCAAGGGCTACAAGCTCGCCGAAGAGGACTGCATCCTCTACCACGGCGTGTCGCGCTTCGATCCGGAGCACGGCATCGTCTCGAAGTCCGGCGCCCGGCCCACCTACACGGAGGTTTTCGGCGACTGGCTGTGCGACATGGCCGAGCGCGACCCGCGGCTGATAGGCATCACCCCGGCGATGCGAGAGGGCTCGGGTCTGGTCAAGTTCGCCGAGCGCTTTGCCGATCGCTATTTCGATGTCGGCATCGCGGAGCAGCACTGTGTGACCTTCGCCGGCGGGATCGCCTGTGAGGGCATGAAGCCGGTGGTCGCGATCTACTCGACCTTCCTGCAGCGCGCCTACGATCAGCTGATCCACGACGTGGCGATCCAGAACCTGCCGGTCGTGTTCGCGATCGACCGCGGCGGTGTGGTGGGCGCCGACGGCGCCACCCACAACGGCAGCTTCGACCTCTCCTATATGCGCTGCATTCCCAATCTCACCGTGATGGTGCCCGCGGACGAGAACGAATGCCGCCAGATGCTCTACACCGCCTTTCAGATGAATGCGCCGGCCGCCGTGCGCTATCCGCGCGGTGTAGGCGTCGGGGTGCCGGTGCAAAAGCAGATGACCCAGCTGCCGATCGGGCGCGGGGAGATCCGGCGCGAAGGGCGGGGCGTCGCGATCCTGGCTTTCGGTCCGATGGTGACGCCCGCGCTCGCGGCCGGCGCCGAGCTCGACGCGACCGTCGCGAACATGCGTTTCGTGAAGCCGCTCGACCAGGGGATGATCCTCGACCTGGCCGGCCGCCATGACCTGCTCGTCACCGTCGAGGAAAACACCGCCCAGGGCGGGGCCGGCAGCGCCGTGGCAGAGCTGCTGGAAGCGCACGGCGTCACGGTGCCGCTGCTCATCGTGGGTCTGCCCGACGCTTTCCTGGAACAGGGTGATCCGGCGATCCTGCTGAAGGAATGCGGCCTCACCAAGGACGGCATCCTCGAGCGCATCCGTGCGCGCCTTGCCGCTGGCGCGCGGCAGTGAACCCCGGCGTGTCGCCGTCGTCTCATCTGGCGTGAGCGGAGGATTGCAATGAGTGCGAAGCCCCAGATCGTCGAAGAGAACGAGCTCAACGGCGGTGCGCAGATCCGGGAATACGATCCCGGTGTCACTGCGCGCATCGCCGTCGGGTACGAGTCGATACTGCAGGCGCTAGGCGAAGACCCGGGGCGCGAAGGTCTCGCCAAGACGCCCGAGCGGGTGGCGAAGGCGCTGCAGTTTCTCACCCACGGCTACGGCCTCGATCCGGCCGCGATTCTGAATTCCGCCAAGTTCCGCGAGGACTACCAGCAGATGGTGCTGGTGCGCGACATCGAGGTCTATTCCCTGTGCGAGCATCATCTCCTGCCGTTCTTCGGCAAGGCGCACGTGGCCTACATCCCGAAGGAGCACATCGTGGGGCTGTCCAAGATCCCGCGCGTGGTCGACGCCTTCGCGCGCCGGCTGCAGGTGCAGGAGCGCCTCACCAC
>JAEUMX010000319.1 GCA_016791285.1 Burkholderiales bacterium | reverse complement strand
TCGGGCTACGCCCATCGCCGCTTCCCGCCGCGCACCCGTATCGACTACACTTACCCACAGCCGCTCAATGACAAGCGGCTATCCACCCCTGGTCAAAATTCAACGCGCACGGGTGGTCAAAATTCAACGCGCGCCGACAGTGATGGCCTGGCTACAGAGCCGCCGGCAGGCTGGGAGCAACGGGGTGAAGAAGGCGCCGATGCCAGACTACCGGCAAAGGGCGCATCAACGGATCAGCGGGAAAGGCTAGCCACGCGACGAGTACACGACGAATCCGTTCGACCTGCCAGACTGCGGTAACGAGAGCGGTGACCGGCCACATCGACCCAAAGGCGTCAGCGGTGTTGGGTGCCGCAACGCGAGGTAAGGCTGTCCGCAGAGACAGATCGCTGATCGGCGAGGAACAGCAGATAGAGAGCAGCCCCGTGTGCAAGGAATTCGGCTACGCCCCTTGTGACCAGTTGCGCCGCAGAGAGTAGCTACACCGTCGCCATGCCTCACCTGACGCGACCGCCCACACCTGACGGTCCAATCCGCGTGCCTTTGGCCAGCAGCTCTAGATCTTCGGCTGCCACTTTCTCGACATGATGCTTCTTCCGGTAAACATGTCCGCGCTCATCCCTCGGCTTGCCCTTGGAGTCCCCCTTGTAGGAAAGCCAGTTGAAGCTGGTGACCACTGCGAACTCGTCGTCACAGACGAGCGACTTCCGATGCGTATTGCCAACATAAACGAAGTGGAAGTTCTTGAACCGAGTCGCCAAGTCGTTCAAGTCGCGCTCAGCGCCGGGGGTGATGTCGGGCTTGTCGTTGGCAGGATTCTTCTTCGGTCCGTCTGCGTTTGCGATCCCGTAGCCGATGTGAACCTCGACGCCGCCGCGCAGCAGGGCCTCAAGTGACGAGACGAATCCCCAGTCGATGACTGAGTCGCGGATCCACGGCGAGACAATCACCAGCCGCTTCTTGGCAGACAAGAGCGCCTTCTTCAGGTACCCGGGGTGCTCGTGGCACAACAGAGTCTGCATCGTCTCGAGAGCCGGCGGCGGTGGCGGCGGGCTGGCCTCGGGCTGCCCATGATCCGGCACAGTCCCCGCGCCTGTCGCAGCACTGGCAGCAGACGAGCCGACCTCAGGCAAGAGCACAGGGGGTGGCATCTGCACGTCCGTCGGCAGCAGTCGAGCGCCTACCAGCTCCGGGCCACCAACGGCCACGAACTCCACTTCGTGCGGTATCGATTGCCCGTCCTCGCGCCAAAACCCTACTTGCACTTCATGAGGCGGCGTCTGGCTCTTGTAGAAGAGCATCGTGCATCCCAGGTACCGCAACTCACGCCGCTCGATGCGACGAATGGCGAGCAGCGAGCCACTCCAGTCCGGCGACAAAGAAGCATGCCGCTTAAGGACCTTGTCGAAATCCTCAAGCGGAATGTCCTCGACTTCTGGTCGCTTGGACGTCCCGATTGGCACTTCGAAACGCCCCAGATCTCGCATGTCCCGCGCACGGAACAGTTGCTCCGGTGGCAGCACGAGCAAGCGCTTCGTCAATGCATCGAAACACACTTCGATGGGGCGATCCTGCGGCTTGATCGTCGCGGCTTCTGCCAGCGCATTGCGCCCCTTAATCGTGAGCGTCACCTTGGCGTCGGCGTCCCCCACACCGCGCGAGTAGTTGATCATTTCCGCAGTGTTCAAGGTCACGAGCACTGGCGTGAGCACGGCTTTAGGCAGGCCGAGGAACTCGTAGATGCTGCCAGGCGCATCGAGCCCCGCCCGCACGGCGTTCAGCACGGCTTCCTCGATAGGACTGATCGGCTTGCGCTCCAGAACCAGGATGCGCAACCTCAGCACGAAGACCGGCAGCCCCGCTTCCTTGAACGACACCAGGTCGTAGCCCGATCTGGCGCGGGCTGCTTGCTCAAGAATGCTCTCCAGGCTCACGACTGCACCTCCTCAAGAGCGCAGGTCTGAGGATTGCACCGGATGTAGTCGATAACGTCCCGCAAGGGATTCGTCGGGCCTGGGGCTGTCTGACAGAACTCATGGTCGCCGACGATGGCCAGCAGTTCCTTGCCGCGAGACAGTGCCACGTTGATGCGCTCCATCTCTCGGAGGAAGCCCAAGCCTTTCACTTCCGACCTTGTGACGGAGAAGACAAGGATGTCGGCCTCCCGGCCCTGAAATGCATCTACGACATTGACAAAGACCTCGGAGAAGCTCTTCCACGGCTGCCCCTGGGTCTGGACCGCAGTCTGCAGTCTTGCCCGCTGCGGCTCGTAGCCCGAAAGCACCGCCACGGTGACGCGCTTGTCCTTGTAGCGCCCGCGCTGCATCCAGGAATCAATGCGTGCGAGGAGGCCGACGATGATCTCGACCTCCACGTCGTTGTAGTACGACGTGCCTTGCTGCCTCGATCCGCGGTTGGGTTTGCGAACTGTTGTGTACCAGGTAACCGGTCGCTGCATTACGCCTGCCAGGTGCGCGGCGGCTGGGCGCTCGATGCTGCGCAACTCGCCGCGATAGAAGCACTCCGATATCAAGTTGCCGATCGCCGGCAGCATGCGGTGCTGCGACGTGAGCGTCTTCTTTAATGAGCCGGGTAGATTCGCGCCCAGATGATTGAACAGCGTGGCCTTCTGGTCCTCCGGCTTGAGGTCGTAGCGTTCGAGCAGTCCAAGCGCCCGCAGTTCCGGATCCTGGAAGGGCGAAAGCTGCTTGCTGTCCCCTACCAGCACCGTACGCCGCGCTCGCGACATCGGCACCAGCACCTCCGTAGGCGTGGCGATCGAGGCTTCGTCCACGATGCAAAGGTCGTAGGTAATCTCACTACGCCCCGGAATGCTCATTACACCCAGACAGGTTCCGGCCACGACTTGGCTGGCCGCAATGACCGCCGCCTGAAAGTCCCGACTGCGGCCGAACGCCGTCTCCCAGTCGGTATGCACCTGGAGCAACTGCTTTAGTTGCCCGCCCGCCGGAGTCCCGTCAGAGTACGCCTCGGCCCACCCGTGCAAATCGGCAGCTGAGCACTCGGCGAACTCCTTCAACTCTTCCTTTGAATCAAGCTGACTGGCCAGGTCCTTCCACGATTCCTTGAGCAGCCCCTCTAGCAGATCCCGGTCCCGGCTAAGTCCCTTAAACTGGTCTTCAAGATCAGCCCGCTCCTCGGCGCTCAAGCTTGCACGCACTGGCTCGGCCAACTGCGGCTCCAGTTCCTTCAAGCCTTGCTCAGCAGCCTCCAGTCGAGTCTTGAGCTTGGCGTGGCGCTCCATCGCCATGACGCGACGAATGTCTTTGACGCTGAGGCCGTGGTCCTGCGCCCAGCGCTCAATGAAGGCGCGCCCCGCAGCGAGCGCGCGCTTGCGCATTTCCGGCAGTTTAGTGTCCAGCATCAACTTGCGTGTGGAGGCAGCAATACGATCGTCGTCGTCCTGTCCAATGCGCACCGCATCCACTGGGACTGCCACCTGCCCGACAATCCGCTCCAGCGAATTGTCCAGCGCAACGTGCGTCTGCGAAGTTAATAGCACCCGCGCGTTCGGGTTCGCCTTCAATGTCTGCAGCACCAGCTCGGTTATGAACGTGGTCTTGCCCGTTCCCGGCGGCCCTTCCACAAGCAGAAGTGGCGGTCCCGACAAAGCCGCGCGCAATGCATCCTGCTTGTCTTCGTCGATGTGCGGGTTGATGAAGTCCACCTCCACCGGCGGGAGCACCGGCACTCTGTCCGGGCTAACGATGTAACCGCCCAGGTCCGGGTTGACCGATCGGCCGTAGCGCACTGCATCTACGGCGGCCTTCTGCTTGTCGAGCGCCGCGTCGGTCTTGGTGGTGTCCGTTTCCACGATGCCTTGGTCCGGCGTCGAACCCGCGTCTACGCGGTTGCGCAAGCTCGGGCGCAGCAACACACCGTCTTCAGCACGAGAAACCACCGTGCCCCTAAACTCGCCACCCTTGCCAGCTGTTTGGATGAGTACATCCTGTCCGACCAATCCGGAAGGATCGATCCCAGGCTTCATCTTCAGGCGCACGAACTCACCCGAAGGCTCCCGGTCCACATAGGGCAGCCGCAACCGGCGTCCGCGCTCCAACTCGGTCTTGGCACTCAGCAGATCTACCCACTTGCGGTACAGCTCCTGCCCCCGCTGCTCCAGCCAACGTTCCTTTTGGTCGGCAGTGAAGGCCAGCAAGCGTTCCAACAGCGCGTCCAGCGCATCGCTGGACGCCTGCCCGGTCACGCCCGAAAGCACGAACCGAACGTCGGGGTCGGCTGCATTTCCACGCCGACGTTCCAAGTCTGAAGGCTGGTACTCCAGCGCCGACACTAGCAGCAGCCGGCTTCCACTGTCGTCCCGCACGGCGATGTAGCCGTAAGTGCTGCCGAACACACGGAAGCTCCGGCCGGGCCTCTCGGCAGTGGCGGAGATCTCCTCCATCCGTGCGCCTTCGAGATCCCGCTCAATGAAGCGCTCCGCCATCGCACCGCGCAGTCCCTTGTCGTACTCCACGGTGCTGCGCACCTTATTTGTCAGACCAAGCAGGACTCCCGGCAGCGCTTGGCGCGCGGGCGCGGGTGCCGCCTGCTCCAGCTCAGCCTGCAACAGCCCGGCATTCGCGGGCCTTAGCTCGGGGCGTTCCAGATCTAGGCAACGCCGCAGGACGCGCCGAATCGGCTCCTCGATCGCCACCTCTTCCAATAGCGACGCAAGTTCGGCGTATTCGACAGGCTTCTTGCCCGTGAGAACCGCCACGCTCAACGCAGCGAAACCGAACACATCGCGGCTGTAGCTGTAGCTGCCGTCGTCCGCCTCTGGCGGCGAGTATGGCGCCGATGCGAACCGGGCCAGCGTGACGCCCGGCGCCAGGAAGTTGCGGATCTTGGAAATTCCGAAGTCGCACAGCTTCACCACCCCTTGCTCCGTGATCAGCACGTTGGAGGGCTTCACGTCGCGGTGCGCCGTGGACCGTGTGTGCGCGAAAGCCAGCGCGTCGAGCACGCCCTTGCCCACGCTTCGGTAGTAGGACACCCAGTCAGAGCACTTGCCAGGCGCCATCACATCGCTCAGGTCCTGTTCGACCCACTCCATCACGACGAAGTGCACGCCGTTGTCGCCGTCGCGACCAGAGTCGAGAATGCGCACGATGTGTGGATGGCTCAGGTCGGAAAGGGCCTGCACCTCACGCCTAAACGACTCTTCGATCACATCGTCGGTACGCCCCTCACTTCGGAACACTTTCAGGGCGACCTTGGTGCTGGTTTCGATATCGGTGGCCTGGTACACGGTCGAGAGGCCACCGCTGCGCGGCGACACACGCGTCGTAACGTAGCGGCCATCGGCGAAAGCAAGCCGCGGGGTACCCTTGCGCGCCTCCACGTCGATTAGCTTGATCGTGCCTCTTTCCGACATCCGTAGCCCTCTCTCTTCAGTCTAGGTAGGAATGCGTTCACGACCGGCTGCCACACCAACTTCCGATGCGCAAATAGTCACCGCCGTGAAGAACATTCGGCAATGAGTTCCTTCGGCAGCAACATTCTGAAGGCTGACGGCGGCATCTTGTGATGCGTGGATGAGCGATCTGGGTCGGCAGGTCTGCGATCCACGCGACTGAGAGACCGGTTCAGGTCATATACCAGACGTCCGCGCGGGCCGGCGACGTCGATTCGGCCTCCTCCGCCGACCCTCGGCGAAGCGGTGCGCGCAGGAAGAATTTTGTGGCAGCGCCCGCCATCAAGAGCGGCGTAGCAGCCACTCATATCGGCGCCGCCGTCGTCGCCACCTTCATCGTCGGCGGCAGGAGCGTCGGGGTGTGCGTCTTCCCCGCGACCCAGGCATCGATCATGTCCGCCCACTCTTGCAGCATGTGGCGGCGCTGTTCCGCATACTCGGCCTTGTTGTAGACGCCGCGCGATGAGCGTCCGTCCTCGTGGGCCAGGCACTTCTCGATCCAGTCGCTGTTGAAGCCCAGCTCGTTGAGGATCGTCGAGCCGGTGCGGCGCAGGTCGTGCACCGTGAAGGGTTCCAGCGGCAGCTTCGCTTCCGTGGCGCGCTCGGCGACGATCTGCGTGACCCGATTCAGGGTCGCCTTCGACATGCAGCGGTCGACGTCGTAGCGCGATGGCAGCAGGAATTTGGAGCCGCTCGCACACGTGCGTAGTGCCACCATGATGTCGAGCGCCTGCTGCGACAGGTAGACGTTGTGGGGCTTGCCGGCCTTCATGCGGCTCTTCGGAATCGTCCAGACGGCGTTCTCGAAGTCGACCTCGTCCCAGGTGGCCTCGATCAGTTCGCTCTTGCGC
>JAEUMX010000288.1 GCA_016791285.1 Burkholderiales bacterium | reverse complement strand
GACTGGCGTGCCTGAGCCGATGAACCGGCTTTACTGCCGTCCCGATGGTGATCTAGAGTTGCGCCATGCTCGCTCGCCGAAGACTGGTGCTCCTGACAGTCGCTGCCTGGGTCGCGGGATGTGCGTCGCGACCGGAGCGACCGCCTGCCGGCAGCGATGGCCTGCCCGCCCCCATGCCATCGGAGGCGGCCCGCGATGCAGCCGTGTTCGCGGTTTCCCTGATCGGCGTGCCGTACCGCAACGGCGGCACCTCACCGGATTCCGGATTCGACTGCAGCGGGTTCGTCTGGTACGTGTACCGGCAGGCGGCGGGCCTCGCGCTGCCGCGCAGTGCGGTCGAAATGGAGCGTGTCGGCTGGCCGGTGGAACCGGACGAGATGCAGCCGGGCGACCTCGTCTTCTACAACACGCTCGGCCGGGCGTTCAGCCACGTCGGCATCTACGTGGGCGAACGCCGCTTCGTCCATGCGCCGAGCAGCGGCGGCAAGGTCGAGATCGTTGCGATGCAAAACGGCTATTGGGCGCGGCGGTTCTCGGGCGCCCGCCGGATTGCTGCCTGACATCAGCTCGAGGAATCGCCCATCTGCGATTGCAGATAGTTCTGGATGCCGACTTTCCCGATCAGCTCCAGCTGCGTCTCGAGCCAGTCGATGTGCTCCTCTTCGCTTTCGAGAATGCCTTCGAACAGCTCCCGCGAGACATAGTCGCTACAGGATTCGCAATACGCGATCGCGGCCTTGAGGTCGGGATAGGCACGCAACTCGAGCTGCAGGTCGCAGCGCAGACACTCCTCGACATGCTCCCCGATCATGAGCTTGTCGAGATCCTGCAGGTTCGGCAGGCCTTCCAGGAAGAGGATGCGATTGATGAGCCGGTCGGCATGCTTCATCTCGTCCACGGACTCGTGGTACTCGTAGTCGTCCAGCTTCTTGAGCCCCCAGTTGCGAAACATGCGGGCGTGCAGGAAGTACTGGTTGATTGCCGTGAGCTCGTTGCGCAGTGCCTTGTTGAGGTGCTCGATGACCTTGGTGTCGCCTTTCATGGGCTGCTCCTGATCAGATGAGAAATAGAATCAGTGCGACCAAAGGCGGGGCGCACGAGAAATTCTACTCCGCAGCGCGCTGCGGATGAATCGAGTCAGGAGTGATCAGCTCAAGCGAGCTGTGCGCAGCTCATGGAGCTGGAAAAAGCGAGTTGTTCGTCGAGGACGAACTCTGCGCACTCGGCGCAGCGACCGCAGCAGGATGCGATGCCGAGGCGAGCCTTCAGATCACACAAAGACGAAGCGCCTTCCGCTACCGCCTTCGCGATGTGGTGGTCGGTGACACCATTGCACAGGCACACATACATGGCAGACCTCGGGCTAGTTCGACGTACGTTTCGCGACTTTCGGGCACGTAGCGCAACGTGCCTCGCATTCCGGCTGCGCAAAGAAGCGGTCCAGACAGACCGCGAGACAACTCGCAGAACGGCGACAAGCGATCACCGGAACTCCCTCTGCCTGCGCCAGGCTGCGAAAGCTCTTCATGACGTTGTGGCCGAGAAAGTCGGTGAAGAGAATGACGAGCTGGGTGTTGCTGCCGATCGCGGCGCCGCGACGCTGATGGGCGGCCTGCCGGCCGGACACGTGTTCGAGGATGCGAATCCCGAATCCCCCCAGCACGTCCGGAATGTTTCCGAGTCGGTCGGCGCCGACGACGAGTGCGTTCATGATCACCGTTATCTCAAAGCCCAGATCAAATGATAATAATTCGCATCCATCAAGTCAACGGATGCGAAGCATTCTCATTATTGCCAACAGGAACACTACCGGATACGATTCCCGTGGCCCCCTCGACGCTGGCCCACCGGTGCGAGCGGCTCGTCAAACGAAACAGGAAAAATCGAAGATGACCCGTCCCCACAAGAAGCTGTCGACCCTTATCGCCGCTGTCACCCTGCTCAGCTTCTCTCCGGTCCACGCCGCCGAGGAGAAAGAGCTCAATCTCTATACCGCCCGTCACTATCAGACGGACGAAGCGCTCTATACCGACTTCACGAAGCAGACCGGGATCAAGGTGAACCGCATCGAAGGCGCCGAAGATCCGCTGATGGAACGCATCAAGAGCGAAGGCGACAAGAGTCCGGCAGACGTCTTCATCACGGTCGATGCAGGCCGTCTGTGGCGCGCGGACCAGGCGGGGCTCTTTCAGCCGATCACGTCGAAGGTGCTCGACAGCCGCATCCCCGCCGCCTACCGCGCGCCGGACGGCACCTGGTACGGCTTCTCGGCACGGGCGCGGATCATCGTCTACAACAAGGCCGCGGTGAAACCGGACGAGCTCAAGAGCTACGCCGATCTGGCCGACCCGAGGTGGAAGGGCCGGATCTGCGCGCGATCGGCTGGCCACGTCTACATGCTGTCGCTGATCAGCTCGGTGATCGCCCACGACGGCGAACAGAAGGCCGAGCAGTGGGCGAAGGGCGTTGCCGGCAATCTGGCGCGCGAGCCCAAGGGCGGCGACACCGATCAGCTCAAAGCCGTAGCGGCGGGAGAGTGCGACGTCGCGATCAGCAACACGTATTACTTCGTGCGGCTGCTCAAGTCGACCAAGCCCGAGGACCGCGCCGTGGTCGAGAAGCTGGGCGTCATCTGGCCGGACAAGAACGGACCCGGCGTGCATATGAACATTTCCGGGGGCGGCGTGCTCAAGTACGCACCGCACAAGGAGAACGCGATCAAGTTCCTCGAGTACCTCGCCTCGGACCAGGCGCAGCAATACTTCGCGAACGGCAACAACGAGTGGCCAGTCGTCCCCGGTGTCAAGGTGAACAACGCGGAGCTCGAGTCGCTGGGCAAGTTCAAAGCCGACACGCTTAACGTCGGCGAGCTCGGCAAGAATCAGCCGGCGGCGCAGAAGGTGGCCGATCGCGTCGGCTGGAAGTAGCCGCAGTGCAGCGTGCGGGGCGGCAGACCTATGTCCGCCCCCGCGTCTTCGCGATGGTCCGCGAGAGAAAGATGAGCGGCACCAGACCCACCGCGACGATCGCGAGCGACGCGGTCGCCGCCTCCGCCAGGCGCTCGTCGGCGGCCAGGTTGTACGCCTGCACCGCCAGCGTATCGAAGTTGAAGGGGCGCATGGCGAAGGTCGCAGGCAGCTCCTTCATCACGTCCACGAATACCATCAGGCCGGCCGTGAGCAGGCTTCCGGTCAACAGGGGTGCGTGCACCCGCGCCAGCACGCCACCAGGCGAGCAGCCGAGGCTGCGCGCCGCTGCTTCCATGCTGGGCGTGATGCGCGTGAGCCCGGCATCGACGGTCTGCAGCGCGACCGAGAAAAAGCGCACCAGATAGGCGTAGACCAGCGCGGCGATGCCGCCGGTGAACAGCAGTCCCGTGGCATGCCCGAAGGTCGACGACATGAACGCATCGACGGCGTGGTCGAGGCGTGCGACGGGCACCAGGATGCCGACCGCGATCACGGTGCCGGGCACCGCATACCCGAGCCCTGCCACACGGTTCGCCGACCACGTGATCGGCCCCGGGCGCAGCCGTACCGCGTAGGCCATGAGCAGCGCGAGCGCGACCGCGAGCAGCGAAGTGATCACCGCCAGCAAGACGCTGTTGCGGGTCAGCGCCACGAACCGTTCGCCGAACTGCTCGTCGCCCTGGGCGAGCGTCATCCGCAACAGGATGAGCGCAGGCAGCGCGAAACCAAGGACGAGCGGCGTCATGCAGGCAAGCAGGGCGGCACCCGCGCGCCAGCCATACAGCCGGGACTCCGGCAGGCGCTTGCGTGGTGCCGGATTGTGGTAGCGCGCCCGACCGCGGGTGAGGCGTTCCAGCAGGAGCACCACCGCGACCAGAGCGAGCAGAACGGCCGAGAGCTGCGCCGCCGCAACGGGATCGCCCATCGAGAACCACGCGCGGTAGATGCCGGTGGTGAAGGTTTGTACCGCGAAGTAAGAGACGGTGCCGAAGTCAGCCAGCGTTTCCATCAGGGCGAGCGACGTGCCGGCGGCGATCGCGGGGCGCGCCAGCGGCAAGGCGATCCGCGCGAAGCTGCCCCACGCGCCGTAGCCCAGCGTGCGGCCCACCTCCAGCACCCCGACCGACTGCTCGAGAAAAGCAGCGCGCGCGAGGAGATACACGTAGGGATACATCACGAACACCATCACCGTAATGGCGCCGCCGAGCGAGCGGATGTCGGGGAACCAGTACTCGCGCGCGCGCCAACCGGTGAGCTCCCGCAGCCAGGTCTGGACCGGACCGCTGAACTGGAGAAAGTCCGTGTAGGCGTAAGCCATCACGTAGGCGGGCACCGCCAGCGGCAGGATCAAGGCCCAGTCGAGCACGCGGCTGCCCGGGAAGCTGCACATGGTGACGAGCCAGGCGGTCCCGACGCCCACGACCACCACGCCGAAGCCCACCCCGACGGCGAGCCAGACGGTGTTGCGGACATAATCCGCCAGCACGGTGTCGACCAGGTGTTGCCAGGATCCGCCGCTCGGGACGAACACACTGCTCGCAACGAAGACGATCGGCACTGCCAGCAAGGCAGCGAGCGCAATGGCACACCAGCCAAGCGGACCGAGCGCGGAAAGACGCCGCGAGCGCCAGATCGAAACGCGGTGAAGCGAGGAAGTTGCGGTCATGAGGACGAGAGCCGGCGGCGCCTCTCGCGCGCCGCGCAAGCCACGAATTCTAGCAATCGCGGCCACGAGTTGAGAATGATTCTCCCTTGATCATCGTATAATCGCCCGCATGAACACCGTCCTCGAGGTCCGGCAGGTCGGTCACGCTTACGGCGCGGCGCATGTGCTGAGAGATTTCTCGCTCACGCTGCAACGAGGCGATATCGCCTGCCTGCTGGGACCAAGCGGCTGCGGCAAGACCACCGCGCTGCGCTGCATCGCTGGCTTCGAGCCGCTGACCTGCGGCGAGATCGCACTGAACGGAGAGATCGTGAGTCGCGTCGGGTTCACCCTCGCCCCCGAACGGCGCCGCATCGGCATGGTGTTTCAGGATTACGCGCTCTTCCCGCATCTCACGGTCGGCGAGAACGTCGCATTCGGCTTGCGCCGCGCACCGCGCAAGGAACGCATGACGAGAGTGACGGAACTACTCGCGACGGTGGGACTCGATCGGGTCGGAGAGAAATATCCGCACGAGCTCTCGGGCGGGCAGCAGCAGCGCGTCGCGCTCGCCCGTGCGCTGGCGCCGCAGCCCGATCTCCTGCTCATGGACGAGCCGTTCTCGAACCTCGACGTCGACTTACGGGAGCGGTTGAGCTACGAGGTGCGCGAGATCCTCAAGGCGCAGAACGCGACGGCGATCCTGGTCACCCACGACCAGCACGAGGCCTTCGCCCTGGCGGACGAAGTCGGGATCATGCACGACGGCGTGATCGTGCAATGGGACTCGCCCTACAACCTCTACCACAAGCCGGTAAGCCGCTTCGTGGCTGACTTCGTGGGCGAAGGCGTGCTCGTCCCGGGCCGGGTGCTGAACTCCAGGCAGGTGCAGATCGAGCTCGGCATTCTTACCGGTGACGTTCCGCCGGAGTGTGCGATCGGCTGCCAGCAATGTGGCAACGGCTGCCCGGTGGACGTGTTGCTGCGCCCGGACGACATCGTGCACGACGATGGCAGCGCGGTGCAGGCCGAGGTCGTGCAGAAAGCGTTTCGCGGCGCGGAGATCCTCTACACGATCCGGTTGCCGAGCGGCGGCCGCGCCCTGTCACTGGTCCCGAGTCACCACAACCACGCCATCGGCGAGAAGATCGGCATCCGCGTCGAGGCCGATCACGTCGTCGCTTTCCGGCACGACGTCTGAAGATCCGTCAGCCGCGCCCGGGCAGCATCCGTTGAAACACCGAGTCGCGGTCCACGAAGAGGTGCTTGAAGGCGCCCGCGACGTGCAGAGCGATCAGCACCACGAACAGGTACGAAGTAAACACGTGGACGGTGTTGAAGATGCCGTAGAGGGTCTTGTCCTCCGGCCCCCAGGGCGGGAGCTCGATGCCGAAATACTTCACGCCGAACTTCGTGAAGTTGGAGGCGATGTAGCCCGACAGCGGCATCACGATGAGACAAACGTACAACAGCCGGTGGGTCCAGGTGGCGGCCGCCGCTTCCCACTCCTTGAGCGTTGCCGGAAGCCGCGGCGGCACGTGCGTCAGGCGCCACGCGATGCGCAGCAGGATAAAAAAAGACGTGGTAAGGCCGATGGACTTGTGCAGGTTGTAGAAGTAGCTGCGCTCGGGGGTGTTCTTCGGAATGTCGACCATGAACCAGCCAAGACCGATGAGCACGAACACCAGCAGCGCGATCACCCAGTGCAGCAGGATCGCAGTGCCGGTGTAGCGCCCTTCCGACCTCACCGGATCACGACACCCCAGGGCGTATCGCCGACCGGGATTTCCTTCACGGGCTGATAGGTTTCGGTGTCGATCACGGACACGGAGTTGGATTTGCCGTTGGCGACGTAGAGCTTCTTGCCGTCCGGCGTGATGGCCATGTTCCACGGTCGTTTGCCGACCGGAATCGTCGCCACGACTGTATTGGTCGCGGTATCGATCACCGACACCGTGCCGTCCTTGCCGTTGGAGATGAAAACGCGCTTGCCGTCGGGCCGTACGGCAACTCCGTTGGAGAAATTGCCGGGCTTCACCTTCGCGACCACTTCCTGGGTCGCGGTGTCGATGACATACACCTGACTCGCGACCTCCGAGGCCACATAGGCACGGCTGCCATCGGGCAGGAAACCGATGCCGCGCGGCCGGTCGCCGACCTTCACGGCTTTCACCTCGGCGCGCTTCTCGACGTCGATGATGTCGACCGTGTCGGCCTCCTCCGCGCTGACGTACACCCACTTGCCATCGGGGCTGAACACGGCATGCTCCGGATTCTTGCCCTGGGTCTTCACGCTGAACACCTTCTTCCGGGTGCCTGTGTCGATGAAGGACACCGCGTTGCTGATCTCGCTCGCGGCGATGATCCATTTGCCGTCCGCCGAGATGCTGACCCCTTCCGGCGATTCTCCGAGTTCTATCTTGCCGACCGGTGTGCGCTTTTCGAGGTCGAGCACCACCAGCATGTTGTCCGGCTGATCACTGACGTAGAGCTCCTTGCCGTCGAGGCTGACGGCGAGCCCGCGCGGCTTCTTCCCGGCAGGGATCTCCCCGACGACCTTGTCGTTCGAGGTGTCGATGACGGAGACTGTGCCCGATTTTTCGTTCGGCACATAGGCGAAAGGCGCTGCGCTCACATGGCTCGCGGCGCCGACAACAAGCGCAAAAGCAACGGCGCGCAGGGCGGGGATCGTGATCATAGGGGTTCGGGGGAACGCGACGGCGGGCGCGGGACTGGCCGCCGTGGCGCGATTATGAATGCAAACGCCCGGGAATAGTTCCTGGGCGATGCCCCATCAGGGACGGAACTGCGTGATGCCGTGCCGCTTGAAGATGCCGGCGATCGTCCCGTCCTCCAGCATGGCCGTGAGCGCCGCGTCCACCTCGGCAGCGAGCGCCGCATTCTCCGCCTTCACCGCGGCGCCGACGATCCAGCCGCGCTGCGAGAGCCCGGGCGTGGGAATGCTGCTGATCACGAACACCTCGCGGTTGGCGCCCCGCAAGCCATCCTCCAGCTCGGCGCGCTGCGCCATCACCGCGACCACCTCGCCGCGGCGCAAGGCTGCCATCGCCTCCGGCGCGCCCCGGAAATGCACCACCGTCGGCTGCAGGCGACCGCCGAGGGCGCCGAGCAGAAACGAATCCTGCGCGGTCGCCATTTCGACGCCGACGGGCTTCCCGACGAAATCGTCGACGCTCGCGAGCTCCGGCAGCTTCCTGGTGTCGTGGGCGATCTGCAGGCTCTCGCGCTGATAGCCGCCGAAAATCCTGACCTTGTCGTTGCGCGCCGCGAACTGCGGGTCGACCGGCACGTGCAGCATGACGTCCGCCGTACCGCCGCCCAGGTAGTGCCCCTTCCACACCGCGTTCCGGAGGTCGTCCTCCATCTTCTCGTCGGAGGCCTGCACCCACATCAGGTCGAGCGCCACGCCAAGACGCGCCGCCAGCGCTTTCGCGATGTCGACGTCGATGCCTTCGCCCGCGTTGGAGTACGGCGGAAAATCCTTGTACACCGCGACCCGGATGCGACCCGGCGTCTGCAACTGTTGCAAGCCTCCGGCCGCGTCGGGTGCGGCGCTCGCCAGACCCGAGGCCAGCATCGCCGCCAGCGTGACCGCGAGCAAAAAAAAGCCGTGCACGCGGGCACGGCGATCCAGTCGGTACAGGCTCATTGCTGCTGCACGGTGTCGAGGTAGGCGCGTATCGTCCACAGCGCCTCTTGCGAGAGGACCCCTTCGAACTTCGGCATGTAGACGCGGCCATCGCGCACCGCGCCCTGGCGCACGCGCATCACGTAGATCTCGTCTCCCTCCTTGCCTTCGGGCAGGTAGCGCAGGTCCGGCGCGATGCCGCCCGACACGGCTTCCAGGCCGTGGCAGCGCGCGCAGTTCTGGTTGTAGGCCGAGCTGCCGATCTGGATGGCGAGCTTGTCGCCGCGGTATGGGTTCACCTCCACCCATTTTTCACCGATCGGCTTGAGTCCCTTGGTGTCGACTGCCTGCGGGGTCACGTCGCCGTGGGCGAGGGCGAGCGTCGCCGCCAGGGCGAGCGTGCCGGCGGCGGCTGATGAGCATGCGATGCGAAGGATGCGAGCTTTCACGGTTGTCTCCTCAAGGTTGTGCGAATCGGATCGGGCCGTTTGTCTGCACTTGCCGTGCCTAGCTCCACGCCAAGCGCCCCGGGGTCGCGATCTCGCTCTCGATGCCAATCGCAGCAAGGCTTTCAGCGGGCCAACCCGGGACCAGAGCGGCGAACCGCGGCGCGCCGCCGGTGCGTGGTCTGCTTCAAAACTTCTCAGGTGTCGCGGGATGCAACAGCGAAAAAAAAACGGCGCCGTTGCCGGCGCCGCCTGGATAAAGAGACTTTCTGTCTGCCTGGCGTTGCGATCAGAAGAACAGGATCGCGCCCAGCGCAAAGCCGTTGTCGTTGTAGCTGTTGCCGCCCTGGGACTTGGATTCGGTCCTGATCCACTCGCCTACCAGGTTCAAGCTCTTGGTGAGCGAGTAGTACACGCCGACCACGTTCGAGCTGTTCGACCGCAGCAGATCGGGGTTGGCGGCGTTGAAGCTGCCGGCGACCGCGGTCGTCCCCTCGTTGCCCGCCAATTTCAGGTTCGACTGGCCATAGCTGTAGCCGACCTTCAGGTCCTGGAACTTATACGTGATCTGCCCGTAATAGCCGTCGGATTTGCGCGACTCGAGCGAGCCGCCGACGCCGTTCGGACACCCCGTGACCGCCGCGCAGACGTACGACACGGCCTGGCTGCCGATCGCGGTGGTGCCGATGCCGTCGGCATCGTAGTAGTAGCCGACCAGCTCGAAGCCCCACATATTGGCGCGCGCACCGATCTCCCAGGCGTTGCCGTCGGCGCTCAGACCGGACGGAATGAACGCGCCGTTGAAGGTGCCGGTGGTCCCGGCGGACTCGGGCGAGTTGTACATGTAGCCCGCCCATGCCTTGAAGCCGAGCGGATCGCCCTCGACGATGTTGAACTTGTCCTCGAAGCTCACCTTCGCCTGCCATCCCGGAGTGTTGGCAGCGCTGAGACCAGCCGCGTTCCGGTCGACGCCAAGGATTGCGTCGTAGGTGTTGAAGGTCTGGAACATGCCGCCCGCGAACTGGAAGCCGGCGAAGCTCGGCGAGGTGTAGGAGATCTGCGGAATCCAGTCGGTGTAGATATAGCCCACGCCGATGCGGCCGAGCGTGGTGTTGCCGCCCAGGAACGCCGCGCCGGAACCCACACCCAGCAGGGTCATGTCGGACAGGATCGCATCCGAGCCGAAGATGCCGATGTCGCGACCCACCTTGACCGTACCCCAGCTGGCATCGCCGAAGGTCAGGAAGTTCTGCCGCACGTTGATGCTGGAGTTACCCAGCGAGCCGTTGTTGCTGTCGCCGAGACCGAAGGTGCGAAGGGTCGGATACAGGCCGATCGTGACACCCACGTCCATGTTCGCCTGGCGCGATTTGGCCGAGAACACCAGCGCGCTCGGCAGCAGGCCCGATTCGATCGAGGTCGAGCTGTTCTTAGTGTTACCCACTTCTGCGCAGGCGAGACCACCTGCGACAGCTGGTCGAGGGGTGACAACACCCCCGACAATCTGAGTACCCGTTGAGGCGCAGTCGTTGTAGGTGGCGAAGCCGTTGACGTTACCGGAGAAGTCGATATCCCACTCCCCCGCCTTGAAGCCGATACCGGCGTTGGCCGTCGATGCGCCGGCCAGAGCCAGCGCGCCGGCCACGGCCAAGCTCAGCCTTTTGTGCTTCAGCATCAGAAAATCTCCATGAGTTGTAATGTTGACGAAGAAACCTGCCGACAGGCACAGTCATGCTCGTATGGCGAGTGTCAACATGTCAACGAAGTGACAGTGATTTGCGCGAAAATCGGGATGAATTTGTTGCGGAAAAGCCACAACCAGCCCCTCAACGGCCGGAATCATGTTGCACCTGCGCAAAGATGAGCGCGCCGAAGCGGATCAGCGAAGCCCCTCCCGACCGGTCTCGCCCGCAATCATCCCTCTGGACGAAAATGCTTTATGAATGAACGGGTAAGACCACGCCGACGGCGGTTTGTCAGCGCCTGAGGCGGGTGTTACAGTACGCGTCTTATAAGAAATACACTCAGCGAGCCTCAGGAGGAGGCACCATGGACGCAGGCAACGGCGACAGCGGCGGGCGTATCGCGGCTGCGCGCAAGTTCTTCTTCGACCGCGGCAGCCTGCCGCCGGGCAGCATACCCGAAGCCGTGGAGCGCTCGTGGCGGCGCTGTCTCGATGCCGGGCTCGACGCCGGCGCCCGCCCCGTCTTCGAGCCGGTCGAATCGGCCCGGCTGCGCCAGTTGCGGGAGCAAAGCCATCTGCTCACCGCGCGCGCGCAGCCCGTCATGGAAACCCTGTACGAGCAGATCGCCCACACCGAAAGCATGGTGATTCTCACCGATGCGAAAGGGATGATCCTGCATTCCCTCGGCGACGACGACTTCGTTGCGCGGGCTCATCAAGTCGCCCTGCAGCCCGGGGTGATGTGGGACGAGGATCACAACGGCACCAACGCCATCGGCACCGCGCTGGTCGAGGCAAAGGCGGTCTCGGTCAACGGCTCGGAGCATTTTTTCCCGGCCAACCACTTTCTTGCATGTTCGGCGTCCCCGATCCTCGATCCCTTCGGCAACGTGATCGGTGCGCTGGACGTGTCGTCGGACCACCGCGGCCATCAGCCGCACACCCTCGCACTCGTTCGCATGTCGGCGCAGATGATCGAGAACCACCTCTTCCGCGAGCAGTTTCCAGGGCTCCTGCTCGTACACTTCCACGCCCGGCCGGAATTCATCGGCACGCTGTGCGAGGGCATCGTGGCGTTCACGCCGGACGGCCGCTTCGTGTCGGGCAACCGCAGCGGCGTCTTTCAGCTCGGGTCGACACTGCTCGAACTGTCCAAGCACACCTTCGATTCGCTGTTCGACATCCCGATGCACATGGCGCTGCCGCGCGCACGCCAGGATGGCTTGATGACGCTCACCATGCATACCGGGGTGCGGGTCTTCGCCAAGGTGCAGATGCACGGGCCGGCCAAGGGCAAGGTCGTGCCGCTGGAGGATTTCAAGCGCGCGCCGGCGCGGGTGGACGCCAATCGCCGCGCCAACGGACCGTCGCTCGACTATCTCAACTCGGGCGACCCCCGCATCGCCGTGGCGGTCACCAAGGTGCGGCGAGTCCTGGGGCGCGACATTCCGGTGCTGATCCAGGGAGAAACCGGTACCGGCAAGGAGTGGTTCGCGAAGGCGCTGCACGAGGACGGTCCGCGCCGCCACAACCCCTTCGTCGCGGTCAACTGCGCGGCCATTCCGGAGGGGCTGATCGAGTCCGAGCTCTTCGGCTACGAGGAGGGCGCGTTCACCGGTGCCCGGCGCAAGGGCGCGCCCGGCAAGATCCTGCAGGCGGACGGCGGGACCCTCTTCTTAGACGAGATCGGCGACATGCCGCTCTCGCTGCAGGCGCGGCTGCTGCGCGTGCTGCAGGAGCGGACCATCACACCGCTGGGAAGCACCCGCGCTTATCCGGTCGATGTCGGGCTCGTGTGCGCCACCCATCGCAAGCTGCGCGAGCTCATCGCCCGGGGGCAGTTCCGCGAGGACCTCTACTACCGCCTGAACGGGCTCGTCGTGACGCTGCCGCCGCTGCGGGAGCGCACCGATCTGCCGGCGCTCGTGCGCAGACTCCTCGAAGGGGAGGCGCGGCGCGGCGAGCACATCGAGATCAGCACCGAGGTGATGGAGCTTTTCCGCCACCACTCCTGGCCCGGCAACCTGCGGCAGCTCCACAACCTGCTGCGCACCGCGCTCGCCATGGTGGACGACGACGGCCTCATCACCCGCCACCACTTGCCCGACGACTTTCTGGAGGAGTTCGGCGACGCCGGATCGCCCCTTGCCCTGCCGCCGCAGGCCATCCAGGCAGAGATGCGGGGTGCGGAGCCGATTGCGACCGGCAGCCTCGACGACCTCGAGGCGAGCGCGATCCAGCGCGCGGTGGAATTCCACCGTGGCAATATCTCGGCTGCGGCGCGCGAGCTCGGCATCAGCCGCAACACGCTCTACCGCAAGCTGCAGCGCTAAAAAAACCGGACTTCGACACCCTTCACGGACGCAGGTTTGATACACTCCCCAGTGCGTGTTGTGAGCTTCTCAGCACGCTTTCATGATAGTTCTCCATTCAGAGCCGGGCGCAAAAGCCCGGCTTTTTTATTGGCCGCCGCAAGCCCCTTCCCTGCCACCCTCGCACCGAGGGCCGTCCGCTTCCGGCAATAAGTTCGATCAGGCCGAGACGGCGATGCGCAACCGATCCCTCAAGCACCTGATGCTCCTGTACGCGATGGGGTATCTCGCGCTGGTGCTCGCCGCCGGTGCGGTCGGCGGCGCCGGCATGTACTTCCTGCGCCAGGCGTCCAAGGAGTCGGCCCGCATCAACGGCATCGTGAACGAGGTGCAGGACATGCGCGGCAACCTGTACCGGCAGGTGAAGGAGGTCTTCGACGGCGCGTTCCTCAACGACCCCTACGCCCAGCAGCAATACCAGCAGTACCAGCGGCGCATCGAACAGCACCTCGCCCGCATCCATGCCGCCCCGCTCAACGGGCATGAGCGCGAGGCCATGAATCGCCTCGAGGCCGCCTACCGGACGGTGAAGGAGCAGTCCGACGGCATCCTCGAGAGCCGCTCGACGATGAGCCTGCTGCAGCGGCAGAAGATCTTCGACGCCGAGCTCGAAGGCGAGGGGCTCGGCGAATACGAGGACGCCTTCCGCGCCATCGAGCGCCTGCTGCTCCTGCAGCAGTCGGAACGGCAGGAACGGCTGGGCACGCTGAACGTGCTCGCCCCGCTGCTCTTCGTGATCCCCATCCTGCTCGCCCTGGCGCTGCTGGTTCTGTCACGGCTCTTTCTCACCCACCAGGTGGTCGCGCCGCTCTCCCGGCTCGAGTCGGCGACACACAAGATCGCGAGCGGCGAGCTCACACACCGGCTGCCGGAGGGCGGCGCCGAGGAGCTGCGACGCCTGGCGCAGGCCGTGAACCGGATGGCCGCCGACCTCGAACAAAGCCGCGCCTCGCTCGTGCGCGCCGAGAAGCAGGCCACCCTCGGCGCCCTGCTGCCGGCGGTGGCGCACAACATCCGCAACCCGCTAGCGAGCATTCGCGCGACCGCGCAGGTCATGAGCCGGACCCCGATCGCGCCCGAGATCCGCGACGGCTTGCACGGGATCATCTCGACCGCGGACAAGCTCGACCGCTGGACCCAGTCGCTGCTCAACTACCTGCACCCGCTCGCGCCCCAGCGCGCCCCTTGCAAGCTGTCCGCCCTGCTCGACAATGTCGCGCAAATGCTCAAACCCAAGCTCGACCAGAAGGAGCTCCAGCTGCGGCGCGAAGGGTGGCCGGACGACGTCGAGATCAGGGCCGATCCGCAGCTGATCGAGCAGGCGCTGCAAGGGCTCCTGTCGAACGCGATCGAGGCCTCGCCGATCACCGGAGCGCTGACCGTGCGGGTGAACGGAACCGCCGACGCAGCTTTCCTGTCGATCTGCGACGAAGGCGCCGGCATGCCCTTCTCACCGACCGCGAAAGACCTCGCGCCGGGCCCGTCGACCAAGCGTTTCGGTACCGGGCTCGGCATACCCTTCGCGATGAAGGTGTGCGACGTGCACGGCGGCAGCATCGCCTTCGATAAACTTTCCCCGCGCGGCACCGAGGTGCGCATCCGCCTGCCGCGCGCCTGAGTCCATGGAAACACTCACAGCTCCCCCGCTCCCGCGCATCGCCGTCCACGCCCGCATCCTCGTGATCGAGGACGAGAGCCTCTTCGCACGGGCCGTCGCCAAATCGCTCGAGAGCGCGCACTTCGATGTCGCGTGCGCCACCACGCTCGCCGCGGGGCGGCAGGCCATGCAGGCGGTGGCGCCCGACCTCGTGCTGCTCGATCTGCGACTGCCGGACGGCAATGGCATGGATTTCCTCGCGGAGCTGTCGACGCTCGGCGAGGATCGCCCGCAGGTGCTCGTGCTCACCGCCTACGGCGAGATCGGAGACGCGGTGCAGGCCATCAAGCTCGGCGCCGCGGACTACCTCAAGAAGCCGATCGATCTGGACGAGCTGCGGTACGTGGTCGAGCGCGTGCTCGCCACGACCAAGATGCGCAACCAGCTCGACTACTCGCGCGAACGCGACAGCCACGTCGCGGTGGAGGGCGCGCTGCTGATCGGCGAGAGCCCGCCGATCCAGCGGCTGCGCGACCAGATCCACCGTCTCGCCCGCCTCGGCAGCAGCACCGGCGAGCCACCGCCGACGGTGCTGATCCTGGGCGAGACCGGCAGCGGCAAAGACGTCGCGGCGCGTCTGCTGCACCTCGCCGGGCCGTTTCGCGAGCAGCCCTTCGTGCAGGTGGACTGCGCGAGCCTGCCGCGCGACCTGATCGAGGCCGAGCTCTTCGGCCACGAGAAGGGCGCGTTCACGAGCGCGGTGGGCGCCCGCGCCGGGCTGCTCGAGGCCGCGGAGAACGGCACCATCTTCCTCGACGAGATCGGCGAGCTGCCGCTCGACCTGCAGGCGAAGCTCCTGAACGTGATCGAGCGCCGGCGCACGCGCCGCATCGGCAGCGTCAAGGAACGGCCGATCCAGGCGCGCATCATGGCCGGCACCAATCGCGACCTGCCGGCGATGATCGCCGAAGGGGATTTCCGCGCCGACCTCTACTACCGCCTGAACGTGATCACGCTCACCGTTCCGCCGCTGCGCGATCGGGGTGCGGACATCGTCACGCTGGCGCGCCACTTCGCCCTGCAGACCGCGCGCCGCTACGGTCTGCCCGCCCACCGCTTCAGCCCCGCCGCACTGGAAGCGATGAGCCACTACCACTGGCCCGGCAACGTGCGCGAGCTGCGCCACCTGGTGGAGCGTGCCGTGCTGCTCTCGCACGGGGCCGTGATCGACGCCCAGGCGCTCGCGCTGACCCAGATACCGCAGGCGATGGCCGAGTCGTTCCCGCTCAAGGGGCTCACCCTCGAGGCGGCCGAGCGCATCCTCATCGAGCAGGCGTTGCGGGACGCGGCCAACAACGTGTCCGAGGCCGCCCGCCGCCTGGGTGTGAGCCGGATGACGCTGCGCTACCGGATGGACAAGTACGGCTTCAAGGACGCCTGACCCCCGCGGCGCGGGACGAACTCGGGTCGGTGCGCGCTGTCGCTATAATCGCGCAGCATCGCGGTCGGCGTCTCGATCGCACCCTGTCCAGCGATTGCCGCCGACATCATGAAGATCACCCCCGATCCACAGATTCAGGAAGCTGCCGCCGCACCCTTGCGCGCGGCGCGCGAGCCGGCGCCGCGGCGGCGAGTCTGGGCGTGGGCTCTGCTCGCGGTGGTGCTGGCCGGCGTGGGCTACGTCGCCTACACGCACCTTGCGACCACCCGTGATCCAGCCGCCGCGCCGGGCGGCGGACCTGGCTTCGCCGACCGGCCGATACCCATCGTCGCGGCCGCCGCGAAGACGGGCGATATCGAACTCTTTCTCGAAGGCCTGGGCACCGTTACGCCGCTCAAGACGGCCACCGTCAGAAGCCGCGTCGAGGGCCAGCTGATGCGGGTGCTGTTCAAGGAAGGCCAGATCGTCAAGGAGGGCGATCTGCTCGCCGAGATCGATCCGCGCCCCTTCCAGGTACAGCTGGCGCAGGCCGAAGGCCAGATCGCGCGCGATCAGGCGCTGCTCGCCAATGCCCGCCTCGACCTCGACCGCTACCGCACGCTCTACGAGCAGGATTCCATCGCGAAGCAGCAGGTCGATACGCAAGCCTCGCTCGTGCGCCAGTACGAAGGGGCGGTCAAGGTCGACCAGTCCCAGGTGCAGAACGCGCGGCTGCAGCTCACCTACGCCCGGGTCACGGCGCCGATCAGCGGCCGGCTCGGCCTGCGGCAGGTCGATCCCGGCAACATCGTCCGCGCATCCGACGCGAACGGATTGGTCGTGATCACGCAGCTGCAGCCCATCACCGTCGTGTTCACGCTGCCGCAGGACCAGCTGCCAAGCGTGATGAAGCGGCTCGGTTCCGGCGATCGCCTGCCGGTCGAGGCCTACGACCGCGAGAAGAAGGCCCGGCTCGCGCAGGGCGTGCTGCTCACCGTCGACAACCAGATCGATCCCACCACCGGCACGGTAAAGCTGAAGGCGGAGTTTCCCAACGCCGACGGCGCGCTCTTCCCCAACCAGTTCGTGAACGTGCGCATGCGGCTCGACACGCTGCGCGATGTCACCACCATTCCCACTGCCGCCATCCAGCGCGGCAGCCAGGGAACGTTCGTCTACGCCGTCACACCCGAGCACACGGTCGCACTGCGGCCGGTCAAGCTCGCCGCCATCGAGGGCGACAACGCGATGGTGGAATCGGGCGTCGCACCCGGTGACCTGGTGGTCGTCGATGGCGCGGACCGGCTGCGGGAAGGCACGAAGGTGGAACTGATCGAACGCGGCGCCGGCACGCGCGACGCACCCGCCGGCGCCGAAGCGAGCGCGCGTCTCGGCCAGAGACGGCCAGCCCCCCCATGAACCCGTCGCGGCCGTTCATCCTGCGGCCGGTAGCAACCTCGCTCTTCATGGCGGCGATCCTGCTCTCGGGGATTTTCGCCTATCGCCTGCTGCCGCTGTCCGCCTTGCCCGAGGTCGACTACCCGACGATCCAGGTCGTGACCTTCTATCCCGGCGCGAGCCCCGAGGTCATGACTTCGCTGGTCACCGCGCCGCTCGAGCGACAGTTCGGGCAGATTCCGGGTCTGCGCCAGATGTCGTCCACCAGTTCCGGTGGCGCGTCCGTCATCACCCTCCAGTTCAACCTCGACCTGAGCCTCGATGTCGCCGAGCAGGGCGTGCAGGCCGCGATCAATGCCGCCTCCAACCTCATGCCGGCCGATCTGCCGGCCCCGCCGATCTACAGCAAGGTGAACCCGGCCGATGCGCCGATCCTCACGCTGGGCCTGACGTCGAAGACGCTGCCGCTGCCGGAGGTGCAGAACCTCGCCGACACCCGACTCGCGCAGAAGCTGTCCCAGGTGTCGGGCGTCGGGCTGGTGACCTTGTCCGGCGGCCAGCGCCCCGCCGTGCGCGTGCAGGCGAATCCGAAAGCGCTCGCCGCGCAAGGTCTCGCGCTGGAGGACGTGCGCACCGCGATTGCCGCGGCGAACGTGAACAAGGCGAAGGGCAGCTTCGACGGCGCGCAGCGCAGCTACATCATCGATGCCAACGATCAGTTGCGATCCGCCGCCGAGTACAAGAGCATCGTGATCGCCTATCGCAACGGCGCGCCGATCTTTCTCGCCGACGTCGCCGACGTGATCGAGGACGCCGAGAACGCGCGGCTCGCGGCGTGGATGAACGAGGTGCCGGCGATCATCCTCAACATCCAGCGCCAGCCGGGCGCCAACGTGATCGAGGTGGTCGACCGCGTGAAACACCTGCTGCCGCAACTGCAGGCGTCGCTGCCCGCCGCGGTCGAGGTCGCGCTGCTGACCGATCGCACCATCACCATCCGCGCCTCGGTGCGGGACGTGCAGATCGAGCTCCTGCTGGCGGTGGCGCTGGTGGTCACGGTGATCTTCCTGTTCCTGCGCAATCTCGCGGCCACCATCATTCCGAGCGTCGCGGTGCCGCTGTCGCTGGTCGGCACGTTCGGCTTCATGTACCTCGCGGGATTCTCGATCAACAACCTCACCCTGATGGCGCTGGTGGTCGCGACCGGGTTCGTGGTCGACGACGCGATCGTGGTGATCGAGAACATCGCCCGCTACATCGAGCGCGGCGACACGCCGCTCGAAGCGGCCTTGAAGGGTTCGCGGCAAATCGCCTTCACCATCATCTCGCTCACGCTGTCGCTCATCGCGGTGCTGATCCCGCTGCTCTTCATGGGCGATGTCGTCGGACGGCTCTTCCGCGAATTCGCCATCACGCTCGCGGTGGCGATCCTGATCTCGGCGGTGGTGTCGCTCACGCTCACGCCCATGATGTGCGCCAAGCTGCTGCACCGCGCGGCGCCGTCCGAGCAGGGCCGTTTCTACGTTGCGACCGGGCGGTTCTTCGACGCGGTGATCGCGCGCTACGGCCGCATGCTCGCGTGGGTGCTCGAGCGCCAGGGCGCGACGCTCGCGGTGGCGATCGGCACCCTCGTGCTGACCGTCGTGCTCTACCTCCTCGTGCCGAAAGGCTTCTTCCCGGTGCAGGACACGGGCGTGATCCAGGGTATCTCGGAGGCGTCGCAAACGGTGTCCTTCCCGGCGATGGGAGAGCGGCAGCAGGCGCTCGCGCGCGTCGTCCTGCGCGACCCGGCGGTGGCGAGCCTGTCCTCGTTCATCGGGGTGGACGGCACCAATGCCACGCTCAACAGCGGGCGGATGCTGATCAACCTGAAGCCGCTGGCCGAGCGCGGCGTGAGCGCAAGCGAGGTGATCCGGCGCCTGCAGCCCGAGCTGGCAAAGGTCGAGGGCATCACCCTCTACATGCAGCCGGTGCAGGATCTCACCATCGAGGACCGCGTGAGCCGCACGCAGTATCAGTTCACGCTCGAGTCGTCGGATCGCCAGACGCTCGCCACCTGGGTGCCGCGCCTGACCGACGCGCTCAAGCGCCTGCCGCAGATCACCGACGTGGCGAGCGATCTGCAGGACGCCGGCCTGCAGGTCTACGTCGACATCGACCGCGACACCGCAGGCCGCCTCGGCATCACGCCGGCCACGATCTCGAATGCACTGTACGACGCGTTCGGCCAGCGACTGGTCTCGACCATCTTCACCCAGGCCACGCAGTACCGCGTGGTGCTCGAAGTGAAGCCGGAATTTCGCAGCGGACCGGAAGCGATCAAGGACATCTACGTGACGTCCTCCTCCGGTGCCAAGGTACCGCTCGATGCGCTCACGCGCGTGACGGTCGGTTCCGCCCCGCTCGCGATCAGTCACATCGGCCAGTTTCCCGCCGCGACCATCTCCTTCAACCTCGCACCCGGCGCATCGCTGGGCGCCGCCGTATCGGCGATCGAAGCCGCCGCGCGCGAGATCGGCCTGCCGCCCAGTGTCCTCACCAGCTTCCAGGG
This sequence comes from Burkholderiales bacterium, assembly GCA_016791285.1. The sequence goes on along the minus strand of JAEUMX010000288.1, from coordinate 7,580 downwards.
CGCCGCGCTCGCCTTCCGCGCCTCGCTCACGAATCAACTGCTGCTCATCCTCGCCGCGATCGTGGTCATGTACATCGTGCTCGGCGTGCTGTACGAAAGCTATGTCCACCCGATCACGATCCTGTCGACGCTGCCCTCGGCCGCCGTCGGGGCGCTGCTGGCCCTCATGCTCGCGGGCAGCCCGCTCGGCATGATCGCGATCATCGGCATCATCCTGCTGATCGGGCTGGTGAAGAAGAACGCGATCATGATGATCGACTTCGCGCTGGAGGCGGAGCGCACCGCCGGGCTCACCGCGCGCGAGGCGATCTACCAGGCGTGCCTGCTGCGCTTTCGGCCGATCCTCATGACCACGCTCGCCGCCCTGCTGGGCGCATTGCCGCTCATGCTCGGGACCGGCGTGGGCTCGGAACTGCGCCATCCGCTCGGGCTGACTCTGGTGGGCGGCCTGATCGTGAGCCAGGTGCTGACCCTCTTCACCACACCCGTGATCTACCTCGCATTCGACCGCATGGCCCGCCACGTGCAGCCACCGGCCGCGCCGAAACCGTTGGGACCGGCGCTCGGCGTGCGCCAGCCATGAACCTGTCCGCCCCCTTCATCGACCGGCCGGTGGCGACCACGCTGCTGATGCTGGCGCTCGTCATCTCCGGCGCGGTCGGCTATCTGCTGCTGCCGGTGGCGCCGCTGCCGCAGGTCGAATTCCCGACCATCTCGGTGACGGCTGCGCTGCCCGGCGCGAGCCCCGAGGTCATGGCCGGGACGGTGGCCACACCGCTCGAGCGCCAGTTGGGCCGCATCGCGGGCATCAACGAGATCACTTCGTGGTCGACCCAGGGCAGCACCCGCATCACGCTGCAGTTCGACCTGGGACGCGACATCGACAGCGCCGCGAACGACGTGCAGGCCGCGATCAACGCCGCACGCGCGCAGCTTCCCACGAGCCTGCCGAACAATCCGACCTACCGCAAGATGAATCCCGCCGATGCGCCGATCATGGTGCTGGCGCTCACCTCCGATCTCTACACGCCCGGCCAGATCTACGATGTCGCATCCACGGTGCTGGCGCAGAAGCTCTCGCAAATCGAGGGCGTCGGCCAGGTGAGCGTCGGTGGCAGCTCGCTGCCGGCGGTGCGCGTCGAGCTCAACCCGACCGCGCTGAATCATCACGGCATCGGCTTGGACGAGGTGCGCGCCGCGCTCGCGGCCGCCAACGCCAATCGCCCCAAGGGTTTCCTCGAGGATGGCGAGCGCCAGTGGTCGATCTACGCCAACGACCAGGCGACGACGGCGGCACAGTACCGGCCGCTGGTGATCGCCTATCGCAACGGCGCGCCGGTGCGGCTTGCCGACGTCGCCGAGGTGATCGACTCGGTGCAGGACGTGCGCAATGCCGGCCTCGCGAACGGCAAGCCCGCGGTGATCCTCCAGATCTCGCGCGAGCCCGGCGCCAACATCATCGAGACGGTGGAACGGGTAAGCGAGCTCCTGCCCTTCCTGCACGCATCGATTCCCGCCGCGATCGACCTCGATCTCATGATGGAGCGCACTTCGACCATCCGCGCCTCGCTGCGCGAAGTCGAACGCACCCTCGCGATCGCGATCGGGCTCGTCGTCGCGGTCGTGTTCGTGTTTCTGCGCAATGTGCGCGCGACGCTGATCCCGACGGTGGCCGTGCCGGTGTCGCTGATCGCGACCTTCGCGGTGATGTACCTCGCCGGCTTCAGCCTCAACAATCTGTCGCTGATGGCCCTGATCGTGGCCGCGGGCTTCGTCGTCGACGATGCCATCGTCGTGCTGGAGAACGTCTCGCGGCACGTCGAGTCCGGAGCGAGTCCGGCGCGGGCGGCACTGATCGGCACGCGCGAGGTCGGCTTCACCGTCCTGTCGATGAGCGTGTCGCTGGTCGCCGTCTTCATTCCGTTGCTGTTCATGGGCGGCATCGTGGGCCGGCTCTTTCGGGAGTTCGCGGTCACGCTGTCGGCGGCGGTGCTGGTTTCGCTGGTGGTCTCGCTGACCGCCACTCCGATGATGTGCGCGCGGCTGCTCACCCCCGGACGGGACCGGGCGCGCGGTCCGTTCTACCGCGCCGGCGAACGCGTCTTCGAGTGGCTGCTCGCCGGCTACCGCGCGAGCCTCGCGTGGTCGCTGCGCCACGGCCGCTTCATGATGCTGCTGCTCGCGGCGACCATCGCCCTGAACGTGTACCTGTATGTCGCGATCCCCAAGGGCTTCATCCCGCAGCAGGACACCGGGCGACTCATGGGCTGGATCCGCGCCGACCAGAGCATCTCGTTCCAGGCGATGCGCCAGAAGGTGGCGGACTTCGTCGAGATCGTGCACGCAGACCCCGCGGTGCAGAACGTGACCGCCTTCACGGGCGGCGGACAGCGCAACGCCGGCATGATGTTCGTGCAGCTGAAGCCGCTCGCGCAGCGTCGCGAATCCTCCGAGCAGGTGATCGAGCGCCTGCGTGCACGGCTTGCCAATCAGCCGGGCGCGCGACTCTTCCTCAGGCCGATGCAGGACGTCCGCGCCGGCGGGCGGCAGTCGAGCGGCACCTTTCAATACACCCTTCAGGGCGACGACGTGCCGCAGCTTCGGACCTGGACGCTCAAGCTGCAGGACGCCCTGCAGAGCGTTCCGGAGCTCACCGACGTCGATTCCGACCAGGAGGTGCGCGGCCTCGAGACCGCGCTCGTCATCGACCGCCCGACCGCCGCGCGCATGGGCGTGACGGCCGATGCGATCGCCTCCGCGCTCGGCAATGCGTTCGGCCAGTCGCAGGTATCGACCATCTATTCGACGCGCAACCAGTATCGGGTGGTGATGGAAGTGGCACCGCAGTATGCCCAGGGTCCCGACGCGCTGGCGGGGATCTATGCCCGCGCCACGTCCGGCGTGCTGGTGCCGCTCTCGGCGTTCGCCCGCTATGAACTCGCGACCGCGCCGCTTGCCGTCAACCACCAGGCACAGTTCGCGGCGACCACCATATCCTTCAATCTCGCCCCGGGGGTTGCGCTCTCGCAGGCCGTGCAGGCGATCGATGCCACGACCGCGCGCATCGGCCTGCCGACGACGATTCAGGGCAGCCAGCAGGCCACGGGCAAGGTGTTCCAGCAATCGGTCGATGCCCAGCCGTGGCTCATCGTCGCCGCGCTCGTCGCCGTCTATATCGTGCTCGGCGTTCTCTACGAAAGCCTCGTGCATCCGCTGACCATCCTGTCGACGCTGCCCTCGGCCGGGGTCGGCGCGCTGCTCGCGCTGCTGCTGACCGGGACGGAGTTCAGCGTGATCGCGCTGATCGGCGTCTTCCTGCTGATCGGTCTGGTGAAGAAGAACGCCATCATGATGGTCGACTTCGCGCTCGGTGCCGAGCGCGAACAGGGCAAGCATCCGGAGCAGGCGATCTTCGAGGCCTGCCTGCTGCGCTTTCGCCCGATCATGATGACGACTCTGGCCGCCCTGCTCGGCGCGCTGCCGCTCGCGCTCGGCAGCGGCGACGGCGCGGAGCTGCGGCGCCCGCTCGGCATCGCCATCGTCGGCGGCCTGATCGTGAGCCAGATCCTGACGCTCTACACGACCCCGGTGGTCTACCTCTACCTCGACCGTTTCCGGCTGTGGGGCCAGCGCCTGTGGCGGCAGCGCCCGGGCCCCGCGCACGGAGCCGCGCGATGAATCGCCCGCAATGGCTCGCCTGGCTGACCACCGCGGCGTTGCTGCTGCCCGGTTGCACGGTCGGTCCCGACTACGTTCGCCCCTCCGCGCCGACACCGGACGGCTACAAGGAGGCCGGCGCCTGGAAGCCGGCGCAACCCCGCGACGACCTGAGCCGGGGCAAATGGTGGGAGATCTTCGGCGATCCGGAGCTTGACGCGCTCATCGAGCGGGTCAACATCTCGAACCAGAACATCCTGGCCGCCGAGGCGCAGTTTCGAGGCGCCCAGGCCCTGGTCCAGCAGGCGCGGGCGGGCTACTTCCCGACCCTCAGCGGCGGCGTTTCGACCGTTCGCAGCCAGTCGCCGAACCTGCCCAACGCGCCGAGCACGACGCGGCCGGTGACCACCTACAACCTCCCCGTGAACGCGAGCTGGGAACCCGACCTGTGGGGCAGCGTGCGGCGTGCCGTCGAGTCGAGCGAAGCAGGCGCCCAGGCGAGTGCAGCCAGTCTCGAATCGGCGCGGCTGTCGGCACAGGCGACGCTCGCGCAGAATTACTTCCTGCTGCGGATCGCCGACGCGCAGAAGAAGCTCCTCGACGATACCGTGGCGGCCTACGAGCGCTCGCTCGAGCTCACGCGGAATCGCTACGCTGCCGGCGTGGCGGCGAAGGTCGATGTTGTCCAGGCGCTGACCCAGCTCAAGAGCACCCAGGCCCAGGCCATCGAGATCGGGGTGCAGCGCTCCGCGCTCGAGCATTCGATCGCCGTGCTCATGGGCGAACCGCCGGAGAGGTTCTCGATCGCGCTGGCACCGCTCGCGGTCGTGCCGCCAAGAATCCCGGCCGGCGTGCCATCCGAGCTGCTCGAACGCCGTCCCGACATCGCCGCCGCGGAGCGTTCGGTGGCGGCGGCGAACGCGCAGATCGGTGTCGCCATCGCCGCCTTCTACCCGACCCTCACGCTCTCCGCCGCCGGCGGCTTCCGCAGTACCGACAGTGCGACCTGGCTCTCGGTGCCGAGCCGCTACTGGTCGGTCGGCGCCGCCCTCGCCCAGGTCCTGTTCGACGGCGGTCTGCGCAGCGGCGTCACCGCCCAGGCGCGTGCACTCTATGACGGCGACGTCGCAGCCTATCGCCAGACAGTGCTTGCCGGATTCCAGGAAGTCGAGGACAACCTCGCCGCCCTGCGCATCCTGGAGGAAGAAGCCGCCGTGCAGGCCGAGGCCGTGGCGGCCGCGCGCCAATCGGTGGAGCTCACCCTGAACCAGTACAAGGCGGGCATCGTCAGCTACCTGAACGTGGTCGCGGTCCAAACCGTGGCGCTCAACAACGAGCGGACCTCGGTCGGCATCCTCGGTCAGCGGCTGACCGCGAGCGTACTGCTGGTGAAGGCCTTGGGCGGCGGCTGGGACGCGTCCGAACTCCCCAAGTCCGCGAACCTCCTGCCGTGAGGACGGGCACGGCGCGTGGCACGGCGATTGCGCACGATGCCCCTCGCCATTGTTCAAGCTTCGTCTAGGGCTGAACGTTCGGGCCGGGCCGCATAGGTCCGGCCTTTGTTTTTTCAGCGATTCGGCGTGACGGCCAAGAGGGTGTGCGGGAATGGCCCCGCACCGCGCAGTGGTTCCTCGCAGCCAGGTGCTGGTTCACTGGAACCAGATGGCCGCGAGGTGGGGCAAAACCGCCCTATAATCGAACGCAAACAAGCGCCGTTCGCGCGGCGGTCCCGCGATGAGCTTGAAGCTCCGCCTCAACCTGGTGATTACCGTCGTGCTCGCGCTCATCTTCCTGGCGAGCAGCGTATTCCTCGTGCGCGAAGCGCAGCGCGACGTGCAGGCGGAGATCGAATCGACCGCGAACCTGGCGCTGCATTTTCTCGATGCGGAGCTCGCACGCGCCACGCTGGCCAATGCCGGTGCGCCGCGATTCGATCTCGCCGCGTTGGGCGAAGTACGTCACTTGAGTATCGAGTTCTACGATCTCCAGGGTCGCACCCTGGAGTCGAACCAACCGGGCGTGGCGTCCGCGTCGTCCGCCCCTGGCTGGTTCGCGAACCTGGTCGGGGCGCTCGGCCGCGGCGTGGCGCCGATTCGCCGCACGGTCTCGATCCACGGCAAGACGGCCGGCACGCTGGTGGTCAAACCGGATCCCTCCTTCGAGGTGGATGAGGTGTGGAAGGACGCAACAGGCCTCATGCAGCTCGCGGCGGTGATCTTCCTCGTGACGAACGCACTCGTGTACTGGGTGGTCGGGCGTGCGCTTGCGCCGGTGACCAAGATCCTCGGCGCGCTGAACCAGATCGAACGGGGCAATCTCGCCACGCGGATGCCGCCGCTCACGCTGCCAGAACTGTCACGCATCGCCTCGACATTCAACCGCATGATGGACAATCTGCAGGCGAGCGTGAACCAGAACCGGCGGCTCGCACAGCAGCTGATCAAGGTGCAGGAGGAGGAACGACGCAGCCTCGCGCGCGAACTGCACGATGAGCTGGGACAGTGCCTCACCGGCATCCTCATGGACGGTGCTGCGATCCTGAACGCGGCCAAGGCCGGCAAGCCCGCGCCGCGCGAGAGCGCCGAGGCGATCGTGGGCGTCACCCGCCACATCATGGACCTCGTCCGCAGCATGCTGCAGCGGCTGCATGCGGAAACCCTGGACAGTCTCGGTCTCGAGGAAGCGCTGCGCGAACTGGTGAATGTCTGGCGCCAGCGCAATCCGGGCACCGTCTGCGAGCTCACGATCGGCGGCTCGCTGGATCAGGTCGGCGAAGCGCTCAACATCACGGTGTACCGGGTCGTGCAGGAAGCGCTCACCAATGCCGCGCGTCACGCCCGCGCGCGCCGCATCGAAGTCCGCGTGCACCGGGGCGCTACCCTCACCGTGGAGGTGCAGGACGACGGCATCGGCATGGAGCGCGACCTGCACGATGGCGGCTTCGGACTTCCGGGCATGTTCGAGCGCGTGGAGTCGCTGGGCGGGGTCATGCGCATCGCGAGCCGCCGCGACCACGGCGTTACGCTGACCGTCGAGCTGCCGCTCGCCGAGATGGAGAGCGTGTGATGACGCTGGCCGAGATCACGGTCCTGCTCGTCGACGACCACGCCATCGTGCGCGCCGGGTTTCGTCGGCTGCTGGAGCAGATGTCGGGCATTCGTGTCGTGGCCGAGGCCGCCAGCGGAGACGAGGCCTATCGCCTCTTCGGCGACCGCCAACCCGACGTCGTCGTGATGGATCTCTCCATGGCGGGCATGGGCGGTCTGGAAGCGATCCGCCGCATCGTCGGGCGTCATCCGATGGCCCGCATCCTCGTCTTCAGCATGCACGAGACCGCTGCCTTTGCGCAGCAGGCGATGCGGGCCGGCGCGTGCGGCTACGTCACGAAGACGAGCGCCCCCGAGGTGCTGGTCGAGGCGGTGCGAGCGATCGCGGCCGGACGCAGCTTCCTGTCCGCGGAAATGGCGCAGCAGCTCGCCATGGAGAGCGTGGCGGGCGAGCGCGACCCCTTGAGCGTGCTGACACCGCGGGAGTTCGAGATCTTCCGTCTGCTGGCCGCTGGGAAAACCGCGGAGCAGATCGCCGAAGTGCTCTACGTGAGTGCCAAGACAGTGGCAAATCACGCCACCCAGATCAAGCAGAAGCTCGGCATCACGACCGCCGTCGACCTGCATCGCGTCGCGCTGCGCTACGGGCTGGTCGTCGAGTAACACGGTCGTCCCGACCGGGAGTTTTTCCCGCGGATCGCGCGAGATTCTCCCGTGCCTCGTCGGCCACCGAGGTGCACACTAAGCCCGAAGACAGGCGCGCCGCCGGATGCTTGGGCGGCGCTTTTTTCTCCGCCCCCGAAGGTCTGTCACCGTGGACCCGCGTTTGCTGTTCGTTGTCCAACTGCTGCTGGCACCCGTCGCCGTCGCTGTCGC
>JAEUMX010000230.1 GCA_016791285.1 Burkholderiales bacterium | reverse complement strand
GAGCGCCGTCATCGACAAGGAGGGCAGCCTCAACTTCGCGCGGCTGATCGCGGACGCGACGAAGAACCGGCCGCCGGACGAAACGCCCAAGGACGAGCCGCTGCCGCGCCTCATCATCGACAAGCTGGAAGTCGATCGGGCGGGTATCGACTTCACGGACGAGCGCCGATCCCAGCCGTTCACCTCCAGGATCGATCCGGTCGCCGTGGTGCTCACCGATCTGAACACGCTACCGGATCGCGAGGGCAGGCAGATCATCGTCGCGCGCACCCCGGATGGCGAAGCGCTCAAGTGGGAGGGTGAATTCACCTTGTCGCCCATTCACTCGCAGGGCACGGTCGCGCTTACGGGGCTCTCCGGGCCGAAGATCTGGCGCTTCGGCGAAGAGTTCGTGAACTTCGAGATCGTGAACGGCACCGCCGACTTGAGCGCGGCCTACGAGGTCGACCTCAAACAGCCGGAGCCGCGGCTCCATCTCGCGGACATCCGGGCGCATCTCAAGGGCTGGGCAGTCAAGTCCCGTAACAAGGAGGACCGGGCGCTCCGGCTCGACGACGTCGAGGTCGGCCCGGGCACGTTCGACCTTGGCGAGCGGCAGCTGGTGCTCGACAAGTTCGTGGTCGCGGGGGGCGGGCTGGGTGCTCAGCGTGGATCGGACAACCTGATCAACTGGGTCGAGCTGCTCAAGCTGAAAGGGACCGAGGCGGCGAAGGGGGCCGCGGCGGAGCGGAAGGAGGCAGAGACGGGAGACGATGAAAGGCCGTGGAAGGTCGGCATCAAGGACTTTCGTATCGGGAACTTCGGCCTCACCTTCTCCGACGACGCGGCGATCACCCCCTACGACGCCACCGTGAATCGCATCGAGCTCGCGCTCGCCGCGGCCATCAATTACCACCCGGCGGGCTCGCAGATCGCGCTCGACGGCATCGTTCTCGGGCTCACCGACGTGAGCCTCAAGCCACGCGGCGAGCAGGCGCCGATCTTCACGCTTGCCGCTGTCGACCTCGGCACGGGCCGCGCCAATTACAAGGACAAGACGGTCGAGTTCGACGCGCTCAAGATCTCTAAACCGCGCGGCGAGGCCTGGATCGATGGCGATGGCAAGCTCAACTGGGCGGGTCTCGCACCCCGGCAGCCAGCGCCCGCCCCCCCGGAGCAACGGGCGGAGGAGGTGCGCCGCGCGGCGGGCGTCGGCGAGCAGCAGCCCTGGCGGTTTGCCTTGAAGACGATCGAGGTGGTGGAGGGCGGGGTCGTGCTCACCGACCGCGGGATGACGCCGCCGGTGTCGGTCAAAGTCGAGCCGATCCGGGCGAAGTTGGACGGTGTGTCGAGCGACCTCAAGCGGCCGGTCGGCTACGAGCTCGAGGTCAGCGTGCAGCCAGGCGGACAGTTCGTCTCGAAAGGATCGATCGTGCCGGCAACGCCGGGTGCGGATGGCACGCTCGCGCTGCGCGATCTGCCGCTCAAGCTGGGCGAGCGCTACGTCAACCGCTACGCGTTGCTGGTCCTCAAGTCCGGCTCGGTGTCGGCGGCCGGCAAGTACGCATTCGCCCTGCGGGACGGCAAGCCGACCGCACAGTACAAGGGCGGCTTCCAGGTCGCGAAGCTCGATCTCGTCGAGGAGGACACCAAGGAGCGCTTCCTCGGCTGGGATCTGGTGGACGTGCGCGGCATCGACTTCAAGTTCGAACCAACCCGGCTCGACATCCTGGAGGTACGGCTCGACCGCCCCGCCGGCAAGTTCATCATCTACGAAGACCGCACCCTCAATGTCCAGCGCATCCTGCGCACCGCGGGCGGCAAGGGCGGTGCGGTGGACGGGGCGGCGAAACCGGCGACCGAGAAGGCGAAGAGCGGCGCGCAATCGCCAGGCGACGATGCCGGGCGGCAGGTCGGGCTCGAATCGGCCACGAGCTCGGTGCGCTTCGGCGCCGCGCCGGCGGCGAAGCCTGCAACAAAGGCGGCGCCGACCGCCAAGAGCGCCGCGCTGCCGTTCCCGGTGAACATCCAGCGCATCCGCGTGAACCGGGGCGAGCTCTTCTTCGCCGATCTCACGCTCACGCCGCAATTCGGCACGCGGATTCACGACCTGAACGGAACCATCAACAACCTCTCCACGCGCCCGGGCAGCAAGGCGCAGATGAAGCTCGAAGGCGCCGTCGACGAGTACGGGCTCGCGCGCTTCGCCGGCGATCTGGCGCCGTTCGCGCCCACGGATTACCTCAACATCACCGCCACCTTCCGCAACGTCGAGCTCACCAGCATGACCCCGTATTCGGCCAAGTTCGCCGGCTACCGCATCGCCTCGGGCAAGCTCGACGCGGATCTCGAATACGTGATCCAGCAGCGCCAGTTGAAGGGCGACAACAAGATCATCGTCGATCAGCTCACGCTCGGCGAGCGGGTGGAGAGCCCGGATGCCGTGAATCTGCCTCTGGAACTCGGGATCGCGCTGCTCAAGGACGCCGACGGCAAGATCGACCTCGGCTTGCCGGTGAGCGGCAACCTCGACGACCCGCAGTTCAGCATCGGCGGCATCGTGTGGAAGGCGCTGGTAAACGTGGTGAAGAAGATCGTCACCGCGCCGTTCCGGGCGCTGGGCGCGCTGCTCGGGGTGGGGGCCGAAGAGCTCGAGGGGGTCGATTTCGATCCGGGCAGCGACACCCTGCTGCCGCCGGAAAAAGCGAAGCTCGGGAAGGTGGCGAGCGCGCTCGAGAAACGCCCGCAGCTCAAGCTCGGCATCCGGCCCGTGTACGCCACACAGGATGCGGATGCCATCCGCTCGTTCCGGGTGCGCCGCGAGATTGCCAAGCGCGTGGGTTTCAAGCTCAAGGAAGGCGAGGATCCCGGCCCGCTCGACGTCACCGACCCGAAGAATCAGGACGCGATCCGCACGCTGTTCGCGGAACGCTTCAGCCCGGATGAGCTCGCCAAGGTAAGAGACGATGCGGAGAAGGCCGCGTCCGCCGACGGCAAGCCGCTCACGCCGGAGGCGAAAGAGCAGATGCGGGCACAGATCGCAGAGACGTTGCTTGGCAAACTGGAAGCGAAGGAGCAGGTGACGGACGAGGAGCTGAAGGCCCTCGCACAGCGCCGGGCTGACGCGATCGCGCAGGAATTCGCGGCGCAGGGCAAACTGCCCGCCGAGCGCATCGTGATCCAACCCGTCGAAAAGGTGGACGCCGCCGACAAGAAGATGATCGAGAGCAAGTTCGCGGTGGTGCCGCAGTGACCGAACCCGCGCTCGCGCGGCAGGCGAAGCTCGTCGCCGCGCTCACCGATCCGGCGCGTTTTCCCCACCCGGTCGCCGCCATCGAGGTCGTCGAGACGCACATCTCGTGGGTGATCCTGACCGGTGACTACGCCTATAAGATCAAGAAGGCGGTCGAGCTGGGTTTCCTCGATTTCACCACGCTGGCGCGGCGCGAGCACTTCTGCCGCGAGGAGGTACGGCTCAATCGGCGGCTCGCGCCCGAGTGGTATCTCGATGTGGTGCCAATCACCGGCCACGTGGAGAGCCCCATGGTCGGCGGTGCCGGCGCGCCGCTCGAGTGGGCGGTGCGGATGCGCGAGTTCGAACGCGGCGCGGAGCTCGCCCGGCTGCTGCCGACGGGGGCGGTAACAGGGGAGATCATCGACGAGGTCGCGGATGTCGTCGCGCGCTTCCACGCGACCTGCGCGCGCGATACCGCCGTCGACGGCTACGGTGCCCCGGAGGCAGTGCGCCGGCCGATCCGGAACAACTTCGCCACGCTGGCGCGCCGGCTCGCGGACCCCGCCATGAAAGCGCTGCTGGAGCGGCTGCGCGAATGGAGCCAAATCGAGCACGAGCGGCTCATTCCGACTCTCGACGCACGCCGGACCGAGGGTTTCGTCCGCGAGGGCCACGGCGACCTGCATCTGGGCAACATCGCGCTCGACCGCGGGCGTGTGCTGGTCTTCGACTGCATCGAATTCGATCCGGGGTTGCGCTGGATCGACGTGATGAGCGAGGTCGCCTTCGTCGTGATGGATCTCACGCACCGCAGCCGGCCCGATCTCGCGCGGCGCCTGTTGAACCGCTATCTCGAGCGTACCGGAGATTACGGCGGCCTCGCGGTGTTTCGCCATTATCTCGTCTATCGCGCGCTGGTGCGTGCGAGCGTGGTTGCGATCCGCGCCGCCCAGCGCGGCGGGAACGCGGTCAGTGGCAATGAAGTGCGCGGCTATCTCGACAGCGCCGAGCAGTTCACGCGTACGCCCGCGCCGCGTCTGATCGTCACGCACGGGGTATCGGGGTCCGGCAAGACCACGCTCACGAGCGCGTTGCTGGAAGCGGTCGACTTGATCCGCATTCGCTCCGACGTGGAGCGCAAGCGCCCCGCAGGACCGGCGGCGGAACCACGCAGCGATTCGAAGCTCGATGCCGGACGCTATACGCCGGCCGCGCGGCAGCGCACTTACGAAATGCTCAGAGTGCTGGCGGAGAAGGTGCTGCGGGCGGGTTACCCGGTCGTGCTCGATGCGACGTTTCTCGAGCGCCGTGAACGCGACGCCTGCCGTCGCCTCGCACATGCCACCGGCTCAGCGTTTCGCATCCTGGCGTGCCGCGCGCATGCCGACGCCTTGCGTGACCGGGTCGCGCTGCGGGAGAGGGCGGGGCAGGACGCATCGGAAGCGGGGCTGCCAGTCCTGGCGCAGCAGCTCGATCGTGGGGACGCTCTGGACGCCGATGAGCTCCCGGACGCCATCGTGATCGATACCTCGCGGCCGCTGGATTCGCGATGGCTCGTTGCAACGCTTGGCATCGAACGAATGCGGCTCGCGGATTGAAGTGATTGAGGCAATCCACCACCGGGTGTCCCAAGAAAGCGGCAACGAGCGCGAAGAAGCTGACGATCAAGTGACGGTAAGACGATCAGAGATCGCGCAGCGACGAGGCAATGAAGGGATTCGCGGCGACCGCACGGCCGCCGTGGAGCGCGGGGGCGGGGGAGGCGGCGAGGAACGCCAGCACCTCGTCGTGCACGCGGCCGTTGCTGGTGACGAGCGCGCCCCCGTGCAGCGTGCGGCGGCCGTCGAGCGCCGTCGCAGTGCCGCCCGCCTCTTCGACGATGACCTGCAGCGCGGCGATGTCCCAGGCTGCGAGCTCGAGGTCAACAGCGATTTCGCCGCGGCCTTCCGCAACCCACAGATGCTGCAGGAAGTCGCCCACTTCGCGGTTCGGCCGCGTGACACGGACGAGCGCCTCGAAGCCGGGGTAGCGGGAACGCACCAGGTGGTCCGCGGGCGTGCCGCAGATTAGCCGGCACGCGGCGAGTTCGTCGCAGCCGGACACGTGAATCGCGTTGCCTTCGCGCCACGCACCCGCGCCGCGCGCCGCCCACCAGCGCCCTGGCAGGGCCGGCGCGCTCACGAGGCCCGCCACCACCTCGCCTGCCACCTCGATCGCGAGCAAGGTCGCGAACACCGCATCGCCGCGGATGAAGTTGAGTGTGGCGTCGATCGGATCGACGATGAGGCGCGCCATCCCGGATCCCGGCCGCTCGCCATATTCTTCGCCGAGAATGCCGAGCTCAGGTACCGACTGCCTCGCCAGCGCCGCTATCTCGCGCTCGATTTCGTGATCCGCGGCCGTGACCGGGCTGCCGTCGCGCTTGCGGACCACGGCAAGCCAGGGCGTGCGGAAATGCCGCATCGCGACTGCGTCCGCGTGATCGGCGAGGCGCTGGAGGAGGGAGATCCACTCCTCGGATCGGGTGGGAAGCATTGGTGGCTGGGATAGATGGCGGCGTGCCGGGCAGGCGGATGGGTCCTTCACGGCACCCCAAGGTAGACGAATGTTAACGACGGGTGCCGACGACGGCAACCCCGCTGGCAAATCCCCCCTGCCAGTCCTATGATGCCCGGACATGCAACACGATGCCGATACCGGCGGGGCGGTTTCCGCCGCCCGCAACCTCAGGACGAAAATCACGGCGCTCGTGGTCGTCTTTCTGGTGCTCGCGCTGGTGGCCGTCGGTCTCACGCTGTTCGAGTCGAGGAAGCTCGAGGGGAGCGCTGCGGCGGTAAACGACGTCGGCAGCGAGCGCATGCGCGCCTACCACATCGCTTTCCTGGTCTCCGAGATTGCGAGCGGTCGCGGCGACGCGGCGATGCTGCGCGCGCAGGTTCTCACCGAGGTGGCGCGGTTCGAAGACACGCTGGCCGGGTTGCGGCGAGGCGATCCCGCGCGCCCGCTGTTTCTGTCTCGCGCCGAGTCCGTTCGCCGCCAACTGGGGGACGTGGAACGCCGCTGGCACGACATCGTCAAGCCGCTCGCGCTCGCCGTCCTGGACGCTACGAACGAGCCGCAGCGCATCGGGCTCGTCGGCCAATACCGGCTCGAAGTGGAGCGCTTCGTCGGTGTCGTGAACGAGCTGGTGCTGACGGTGGAGCGAGAGATCGCGCGCGATACCGCGATGCTCCGGTTCCTGCAGATGGTGCTGATGGCGCTCGCCTGCGCCGCGTCGCTGGCAATGGCCTGCCTGCTCTTTCGGCTCGTCGTGCGTCCGGTGACGCGGCTGCAGGAAAGCCTGGAACGCATCCAGAAGGGTGACTTCGGCGTGCGGCTGCCGGTCGAATCGAAGGACGAATTCGGGGTGCTCGCCGCCGGTTTCAATCGCATGGCCGACCACCTGCAGGGACTCTATCGCACGCTGGAGGACCGCGTCGCGCAGAAGACCCAATCGCTCGAAGAGAAGAATCGCGAGCTCTCCACGCTCTACGAGATGAGCAGCCTGCTGAACGAGCCAGCGTCGATCGAGGACACCTGTCGCGGTTTTCTCCGGAAACTGATGGCGCTCACCGGGGCGTCGGCGGGCGCGATCCGGCTCGCCGATGCGGCGTCGAAGCACGTCCATCTGTATCTGTACGAAGGCCTCGACCTCGACTTCGCGGCCGAGGAACGCTGCCTCGACATGGGCGAGTGCCTCTGCGGAGAAGCGGCGCAGACCGCGCGGCCGGTGATCCACGTGATCTCCCCGGCGCGCCCGGCAAATGTCATGTACAAGTGCCAGAAGCTCGGCTACCGCACGGTGTCGGTCTTCACCATCCGGGTCAAGCGGCGGCTCCTCGGCGTGTTCAACCTCTACTTCAAGGAGCCGCACGAGTTCAACGCTGCGAAGCGTCAGATGCTGGAGGCGCTGGGCCAGCATCTCGGCGTCGCCATCGAGAATCAGCGCCTCGTCTCGCGCGACAAGGAGCTCGCGGTGACCGAGGAGCGCAATCTCCTCGCGCAAGAGCTGCACGATTCGATCGCGCAGTCGCTCGCGTTCCTGAACATCGAGGCGCAGATGCTCGACCAGTCGCTCGCACAGGGCAATCTCGAAGACGCCCGCCAGGAGCTCGCGCAGATCCGCGAAGGTATCCAGGAAAGCTACGACGACGTGCGCGAGCTGCTGGTGCACTTTCGCACGCACCTCAGGCAGACCGATCTCGAGACCGCCATTCGGGTCGCCCTGCAGCGCTTCGAAGGGCAAACCGGCATCCGCACGCGCTTCGATGCGTCGGGCACGACCGTGTCCCTGGCGCCGGAGGTGGAACCACAGGTCCTGCACATCGTGCAGGAAGCGCTTTCCAACGTGCGCAAGCATGCCCGTGCGACCAAGGTGGTGGTCGAGGTGGTGCGCGACGGCGGTTACCTCTTCTCGGTGCGCGACGACGGCCGCGGCTTCGACCTGGCGACGCTTGCGGAGCGGGCCGACACCCACGTCGGACTGCGCATCATGCGCGAGCGCGCCCATCGCATCGGCGGGCAGCTCGACGTCCGCTCCGAGCCGGATCGAGGCACCGAGATCACGCTCAGCCTGCCGATCGCCCGGGAGCAGGCCGCTTGAGGCCGATCCGGGTGCTCGTGGTGGACGATCACGCGCTCTTCCGCAGCGGCATCAAGGCCCTCTTGTCGCGCCAGTCGGGCTTCGAGGTGGTGGGCGAGGCGCGCGACGGCCTGGAAGGGGTGAAGCGCGCCGCGGCACTGCGCCCCGACGTCGTCCTGCTCGATCTGCACATGCCCGGCATGTCGGGCCGCGAAGCGGTGAAGCTGCTCGCCGAAGAGGTGCCGCAGGCGCGGGTGGTGATGCTGACGGTCTCCGAGGACGCCGAGGACCTGCTGGAAACCCTGCAGGCCGGCGCCCACGGCTATCTCCTCAAGAACATCGACACCGAGTTCCTGGTGCAGAGCATCCGCCGCGCGGCGGCGGGCGACTCGCCAGTCTCGGAAGAGATGACCGGCAAGCTCGTGCAGGGGGTGAAGGCGAGGGCGGGGACGGCGGAGAAGGGGGTGCATGAACCCGAGCGGCTCACGCCCCGCGAGCGCGACATTCTCGCCCGCATCGCCCAGGGTGCCAGCAACAAGGAGATCGGCCGCGACCTCGATCTCGCCGAGAGCACGGTGAAGATTCACGTGCGCCACATCCTGCGCAAGCTCAATCTCGCGAGCCGGGTGCAGGCCGCGGTCTACGCGGTCGAGCACGGTATCGGCGGCAGAGAGCCGTGAGAAGCGGGCACCCGTAAAGGTGCGCAGCGTAGAGGGATGTGCTCCCGACCGTTGACGATTACACGATCCAGTCCAGCGCAGACTACGGCGGATTGCGGCAGCGCAGCGTGAGATGCTTCACCAACGATTCCCCTGCCACCGTAGAATAATCCGCCCCAGCGTCACGCACGCAGGACACTTCCGTTCCCAAGAAAGGAAAAAAGATGAGCACTCCCATCGTTGCAGTCCTGGGGCTTGGAGCCATGGGCCTACCCATGGCGACACGCCTGGCCGAGAAGTTCAGCGTGCGTGGTTACGACATCAGCGCCGAACGGCTTGCGCTGGCCGAGCAGGCCGGCATCACCGCCACCGGAGGCGCCCGCGCCGCGGCCAACGGAGCCAATGTGGTCCTGCTGGCGGTGCGCAACCGCGCCCAGCTCGACGAGGCCCTCTACGGTGCTGACGGCGTGGTTGAAGTGCTGAAGCCAGGCGCGGTCATCATGCTCACCTCGACCGTCGGCATCGACGCCGTCCGTGAGGTGGCCGCTCAACTGGCCGAAGCGAAGCTGCATCTGGTGGACGCCCCGATCTCCGGAGGTCCGGTCAGAGCGGGTAAGGGTGATCTGCTGGTGACGGTAGGTGCAGACGATGCGGCCTATGCGGCCGCGCTTCCCGTGTTGGAGCAGTTGGCCTCCACGCTGGTGCGGATAGGTCCGAGGGCCGGAGACGGTCAAGCCATGAAGACCGTCAACCAGCTGCTGTGCGGCGTCCACATTGCCGCCGGAGCCGAAGCCCTGGCCCTCGCCGAGGCGCTTGGCTTGGACCCGGCTGTGGCCCTGAAAACCTTGGGCGCAGGTGCGGCCGCATCCTTCATGCTCGGTGACCGTGGCCCCCGCATGTTGCAGGCTTACGACGAGGGAGGAGCCGAGGTGAAGAGCCGCCTCGACATCTTCGTCAAGGATATGGGGATCGTCAATAGCGCGGCGCGCGCCGTCGGTCTGGCGACGCCGATCGCCGCCGCCGCCGAGGGTCTGTACCTGATCGGGCAGGCCAACGGGCAGGCCGCAGCCGATGATTCCTCGGTCATCCGTGTGGTGGCCCCGCGCCGTCGCAAGCCAGCGTGAGCCGCTAGGAAACCCGAATCATGGGAACGACAGCATTGCTGATCACCGCTCTCGTGGCGGTCGCCGTCTTATTGGTGCTGGTGATCAACGTTCAACTGCCGGCTTTCATCGCCCTTCTGCTGGTCAGTATGGGGACCGCGGTAGTGACCGGGATTCCGCTGGCGAATGTCGTGCCGGTGATGGTCGCGGGCATGGGCAAAGTACTTGGCTCCGTGGCCATCGTCGTCGGCCTCGGATCCATGCTGGGGCGGCTGATTGAAGTCTCCGGCGGAGCGGACAATCTTGCCCGCCGATTCACGGAGGTGCTGGGACCGAAGCACGTCGTCGCCTCGCTGACCGCCGCGTCCTTCATACTGGGCATCCCGGTATTCTTCGACGTCGCATTCATAATCCTGGCTCCGATCGTCTTTGGTTTCGCCAAGGTCGCCAAGATCCATCCGCTGAAGATTGCGCTGCCCGTTGGAGCCATTCTGCTCACCGTCCACGTGGCGCTGCCCCCGCACCCCGGTCCGGTCGCGGCTGCCGCGCTGCTGAATGCGGATGTAGGGCTGGTGACGCTGATCGGCTTGATCATCTGTGCCGCCGTCGGTGTGATCGGGTTCTTTGCGGCGAAGCTGTTCGACGTAGACAAGCTGGTGCTGGGACCTTCACCGGCGACTGAAGCGATCGCTGATGAAGCGCCAAAGACCGACTCGATCGAGACCGGGAAAACCGTGCCGAGTGCGGCGACAGTGGTCATGATCGTCCTGTTGCCGATCGTGCTGATCATGGCTGGATCGGTGGCTGCGACGGTCCTGCCCAAGGACCATGCCTGGCTGCCGTTCGCCTCCTTCCTCGGCGCTCCCGCCACCGCGCTGATTATCGGTCTTCTGGTTGCGTATGTGCTGATTGGAAACAAGGCGCGATGGAGCAAGACCGATCGCGGGTCGATCGCCGACTCGGCATTGCCCATCGTCGCCATCATCATTTTCGTGACCGGCGCCGGCGGCGTATTCGGCAACGTGCTGGTCGAGTCCAAGATCGGTAGTGCGCTGTCGCAGTCGCTGACCGCGATGGGGATGCCCCTCATTGTCGCCGCGTTTGTCATCTCTCTGGCGCTCCGAGCGGCTCAAGGGTCGGCCACCGTGGCAATCCTGACCACCGCGGGCCTGTTGTCCCAGGCCGTGGCGGCCGGTGGGTACAGTCCGCTTCAGGTGGCGCTCGTTACATTGGCGATCGGCTTTGGCGGACTCGGGCTGTCCCACATCAACGATTCCGGCTTCTGGATTGTGACGAAGTACCTGGGTCTATCCGTGGGCGACGGCCTGAAGACATGGACAACTCTGACCACCGTCTGCGGCGTCGCGGGTTTCGTGCTGACGGCGGCCGTGTGGATGGTCGTTTGAGAGCATGGTTCTTACTTCCGTAGCGCCTACACGCTCTGACACTGTCTGCCAAATTAATCTTGGCGCCTACGACTTTCAGCGATAGATCGCTGCCGTAGCAGGCTCTGATCGGGCGGAGCGCCCGACCCGAAAAGCGCTCGACGCTCGCAACGCCGCGACCAAGTTGTCCGCAAGGACTACTCCCTTCGGATAGCGCAGCGCACCCGTCTCCTCCTTCGGAGCGAGTCCCCGATAGCTCTCCCGGGCACCTCCCGCACCCCCTCCGGTGAATGGGTGCCGCTGTCGCGACCGCGTAGCCTTGCGTGAAACGATACGAATGGGAAACGTCGCATGGCAACGGACGCGATGACGGCGGGGGTGAGCAAGCCGCGCTACAGCCGCGAGCAGATCCTGGCATTGACGGCGAGCACGCTCGCCTTCGCGGTGAATTTCGCGATCTGGGTGATGTTCTCGGTGATCGGGGTCAAGATCAAGGGGGAGCTCAACCTCAACGAGAC
>JAEUMX010000179.1 GCA_016791285.1 Burkholderiales bacterium | reverse complement strand
CTGGTCAAGCTCGAGGTGGATGTGATCGTGACCGGCGGGACGCCCGCGACGCGGGCCGCGAAGGATGCCACCGCTGCCATCCCCATCGTCATGGGGACAGCGACCAATCCGGTCGGGAGCGGGTTCGTCGCAAGCCTCACGCGACCCGGTGCAAACATCACGGGGTTGTCCACCGCGGCGGAGGATGTCAGTCCGAAGTCTCTGGAATTCCTGGTCGCCACCGTACCCGGAGCCGACCGAATCGCGGTCCTGTCGAACCCATCGAACCGGTCCAACACTGGGGTCTCGAGGAGTCTTCAAGCGATGGCACAGGATCTGGGCGTGAGGCTTTTGCCGGTGTACGCACGCACGCCGGACGATATCCAGGGCGCCTTCGCCGTGATGGCACGCGAGGGTGCGCAAGCGCTGATCGTGCTGCCGGATTCGCTCCTCATCGAGGAGGGTGGACCGATTGCCGAGCTGGCAGCAGAAACCCGACTCCCGGCAATCTACCCTTTCCGCGAGCATGTCGACGCCGGCGGCCTCATGAGCTATGGGCAGAATCTCGCCGACAACTATCGGCGCGCCGCGACGTTCGTCGACAAGATCCTGAGAGGCGCGAGGCCGGCCGACCTGCCGGTGGAACAATCCATCAAGTTCGAGCTGGTGATCAACCTCCGAGCCGCCAGGGCGCTCGGCATCACGATTCCGGAGTCGGTCCTGATGCGAGCGGACAAGGTGATCGAATGAGTGAGCGATCGACCGACAACCGCATCATCCTGGAATGGAGGAACTGAAAGGAGACCGCATCATGAAACGCCGTCAATTCCTGCACGCCGGCCTGTGCGCCGTGACTGCGCTCGCGCCGCTCGCTTCGACCCTCGCCCGCGCACCGGGCAGGCCGGCTCGCATCGGCTGGCTGTCCTTCGGCGGCATGGATTCGCACGGACCTTACGTCGAGGCATTCAGGCAGGGCATGCACGAGCTGGGTTACGTGGAGGGGAAAGACTATGTCATCGACTTCCGGTGGGTCGCAGAGCCAGACCTCCTGACGCAGACCGCAAGTTCTCTGATTCGGGAGCACCCCGATGTCGTCGTCGCCACCTGCAGATTCACGTCCGGCGCAGTACTGAAGGACGGCTCCGAGGTTCCGATTGTCCTTGCGATCAGTAGTGATCCGGTGAGTCTGGGCATGGCCAAGTCCCTCGCTCACCCTGGAGGCAATGTCACGGGGGTCATGACCCTCTCGCTGGAGATCACCGCGAAGCGCCTCGAGCTGCTCAGGGAAATCGTACCGGGCGCCAAGAGCATTGCCGTCTTCGATGACCCGGGCGACGACATCAGCCGTCTTGCGCTCGCCGAGGCACAACAAGGCGCGAAGGGATTGGGGATGGAGTTGATGGTCGTTGACGCCCGCAACGACGGCGAATACGCCCAGGCATTTCAGCACCTCGGCACGGTCGAAGTGGACGCTGTCTTCATGGTGGCGAGCCAGAGCGTTTTTTTCGTCGACCGCCACAAGATCGCTGCGGCTGCCATGCGATCTCGCTTGCCGTCGTCCTTCCCGTTCTACGAATTCGTCGCGGATGGGGGCTTGGTGTCTTACGGACCGGATGTCCGCGCCCTGTTCCGCCGCTCCGCGACCTACGTCGACAAGATCCTCGAGGGCGCAAAGCCAGGCGAACTGCCGATCGAGCAGCCGACCCGTTTCGAGCTCACGGTCAATCAGAAGACGGCACGCGCGCTCGGCATCGCCATCCCGCGATCGGTGCTGATGCGCGCCGACAGGATCGTCGAGTGAAAGGTCGCCTGTTCCGCAAGTACGTCCTGCTCATCATGGCACTGGTAAGCGGCGCGCTGGTGATATCGGCGGGCATCGAGCTGTACGCCGCCTACCAGGAAAATACCGCGGCGCTGGGGCGCATCCAGCGCGAGAAGGCGCTCGCCGCCGCGGCACGCATCGAGCTGTTCGTGAACGGCATCGTGCAACAGATCGCGTGGACCAACGAGGCCCAGTGGGGCAGCCGCGCCGTGCCTCCATCGGAACGACGGGTCGAGTATCTGAGGCTGCTGAGACAGGCTCCCGCGATCACCGACTTGAGGCTGCTGGATGCCTCCGGGCGCGAGGAGGTGCACGTATCACGCCTCGCGCTGGACGAGCTCGGCAGCGGGCGGGACTTCTCCGGCGACGCGAAGTTTACGCAGGCCAAAGCCGCGGGCACGTACTTCGGCCCGGTCTACTTCCGCAAGGACACCGAACCGTACATGACCATCGCGGTCGCCGGCAGCGGGCGCCGGGCGGGCGTGACGGTGGCGGAAGTGAACCTCAAATTCGTGTGGGACGTGGTATCGCAGATCCGCGTCGGCATCGCCGGGCTCGCCTACGCCGTCGATGCCCGGGGTCGTCTCATCGCCCACCCCGACATCAGCCTGGTGCTGCGGCAGCTCGACGCAGGGGCCACGGAAGCAGTTCGGGCCCGGGCCGCGGGGTCGGACGCGGAGCCCGCAACCGTGGCGGCGAATCTGCACGGCCATCGGGTGCTCACCGCCTACGCCGAGATCCCGCCGCTCGGTTGGGTCGTGTTCGTCGAGCAGCCGCTGGCGGAAGCGTTCACGCCGCTCTACGCCGCGCTGTGGCGGACCATCGGTCTGCTCCTGCTCGGGCTGCTGATCGCGATGGCCACGGGCGTGGCGTTCGCACGGCGGCTGGTACGACCGATATTGCAGATTCGGGAGGGCGCGGCCCGCATTGGCGCAGGCGAGCTGCATCATCGCATCGAGGTCAAGAGCGGCGATGAGCTGGAGGCGATGGCGAACGAGTTCAACCGGATGGCGGAGCGCCTGGAAGACTCCTACGCCGGACTGGAACAGAAGGTGGAGGAACGCACACGGCAGCTCGATCAAGCGAATCGCCACAAGTCGCAGTTTCTGTCGGCGATGTCCCACGAGCTGCGCACCCCGCTCAATGCCATCATCGGCTTTTCCGAGGCGCTCCAGGCGCGCTTTTTCGGCGAGCTCAACGCCAAGCAGGCCGAGTACGTAGACGATATCCACGCCTCCGGCCAGCACCTGCTCTCGCTCATCAACGACATCCTCGATCTCTCCAAGATCGAGGCCGGGCGCATGGAACTCGATGTCAGCCGCTTCGACGTCGCCGCCTCGGTCGAGCAGGCGCTGACGCTCGTGCGCGAGCGCGCCGCGCGGGCCGACCTTCGGTTGGACGTCGAGGTGGCCCCGGACGCTGGCAGCTACGCCGGCGACGAGCGCAAGTTCCGCCAGATCCTGCTCAACCTGCTCTCGAACGCGATCAAGTTCACGCCCCGCGGCGGGCAGGTGCGGGTAAGCGCGAGCCGCGCCAACGGCGCGCTGCAGGTGGCGGTGAGCGATACCGGCATCGGCATCGCGCCCGAGGACCAGGCGCACCTGTTCGAAGCCTTTCAGCGCGTGGGCGACCGCAGGCAGGAAGGCACCGGCCTCGGGCTCACGCTCGCGCGCAAGTTCGTCGAGCTGCACGGCGGCCGCCTCGACGTAGCGAGTGCACCGAACCGTGGCTCCACCTTCACCGTCTCGCTCCCACTCACGTCATGAAGGCGAAGCGCATCCTGATCGTCGAGGACAACGAAAAGAACTTGAAGCTCCTGCGCGACCTGCTGGAGGTCAAGGGCTACGCGGTGCTCACCGCGACGAGCGCGGAGGAAGCACTCCCGCTCGCGCAGCGCGAGCCGCCGGATCTCGTCGTCATGGATATCGGGCTGCCGGGCATGGACGGCCTCGCGGCGCTGCGCGCGTTGCGCGCCGACCCGCGCACGCATCACGTCCCCGTCATCGCGGTCACGGCCTCGGTGATGCAGACCGAGCGCGAGAAGATTCTGCGGGCCGGGTTCGACGGCTACATGGGCAAGCCGATCGACGTCCTGGGGTTCCTCGCGCTCGTGCAGTCCACCCTGGAGCGCTTTTCTGACCGCGATTCCTGATCATGATGCGATCGCCCGCCCGGATTCTCGTCGTCGATGACCAGCCGCTCAATGTCAAGCTGCTGGCCGATACGCTCCGCATCAAGGGGTACGAGATCGTCACCGCGAGCTCGGGCGAGGAAGCACTCGAAAGGATCGAGCGCGATGCCCCGGACCTCGTGCTGCTCGACGTGATGATGCCGGGGATGGACGGCTATGCGGTGTGCCGCGCGATCCGCGCGGAGCCCAGGACGCAGATCCTGCCGGTGATCATGGTGACCGCGCTCGATCCGCACGAAGAGCGCGTCAAGGGGCTGGAAGCGGGCGCCGACGACTTCCTCACCAAGCCGGTGAACCAGCAGGAGCTGATGGCGCGCGTGAAGTCGTTGCTGCGGGTGAAAAGCCTGTACGACCAGGTGGAGACCCAGGCCCAGGAGCTGGCCGATCTCAATCGCGATCTGGAGCGCCGGGTGGCCAAGCAGGTGAAGGAGCTGCAGCGCCTGTCCCAGCTCAAGCGCTTCTTCTCGCCGCAGCTCGCTGCGCGCATCATCGCCGGCGGTGCGCAGGATCCGCTCGCGAGCCATCGCCGGGAGATCACGGTGGTGTTCCTCGATCTGCGGGGATTCACGTCGTTCGCCGAGAAGGTCGAGCCGGAAGAGGTGATGGCGCTGCTGCGCGAGTTTCACGCCGCCATGGGCGCGCTGATCTTCGCCTACGAGGGAACGCTGGAGCGCTTCACCGGCGATGGCCTGATGGTGTTCTTCAACGATCCCGAGCCGATTCCGCAGCCGGTGGAGCACGCCGTGCGGATGGCATTGGCGATGCGGGACCGGGCGGCGCAGCTCGGGGAACGATGGCGCAAGCTCGGTTACGACCTGGGACTCGCGATCGGCCTCGCCCACGGCTACGCCACGCTAGGCGCGATCGGTTTCGAGGCACGCCTGGATTACGCCGCCATTGGCAGCGTCACCAATCTCGCGGCGCGCCTGTGCGCGGAAGCTGCTGCCGGCGAGATTCTCCTCGACGCGAGAACGCTCGCCCACGTCGAATCGCTGGTGCACGCGAAGCCGCGGGGGAGGCTCGACCTGAAGGGATTCGCGGCCCCCGTGCCGGCCCACCGGATCATCCGGCTCGCCACATCGTAGCCAGGGCTCAAGTCGATGGGCCGGTAGCGCGACATCGGGTTTTCCACCACGCCAGCGTCATCGCCCGCCGTCGCGCGTGACGCCGCCATCGTCGCCGATCGGCGCTTCGGAGCGCTGCTCGGCCGGCTTTCTGGCATGTCCCAGGTTGAAGGCCGTGGTGATCAGCGACAGGTGGGAGAATCCCTGCGGAAAATTGCCCACCATGCGCCGCGCCGCCGGATCGTATTCCTCCGCCAGCAACCCCACATCGTTGCGCAGTGACAGCAGTCGCTCGAACAACACCTGCGCTTGCTCGAACCGGCCGCACATGACGTACGCGTCCACCAGCCAGAAGCTGCAGGCGAGAAACACGCCTTCGCCCGCCGGCAGTCCGTCGTCCGAGACGACGGTGTCGTAGCGCAGCACCAGGCCGTCGCGCAGCAGGTCAGCCTCGATCGCCCGGACCGTCCCGTGAAAGCGTGGGTCCTGCGGCGGCAGAAACCCGACCGCCGCGATCAAGAGCAGGCTCGCATCGAGCTCACGCGAGCCATACGACTGCACGAAACAGTTGCGCTCCGTGTCGTAGCCGTGCTCGCAGACTTCGCGGTGAATTCGCTCGCGCACAGCGCGCCATTCGTCGAGCGGACCGGCGAGCTGGTAGCGCTCCGCATCCTTGATGGCGCGGTCGAACGCGACCCACGCCATGACCTTCGAGTAGGTGAAATGCCGCGGCGGCCCGCGCACCTCCCAGATACCGTGATCCGGCTGCTCCCAGATGGCTGTCAGATGCTCGAGGAGCTTGCACTGCAGGGCCCAGCCGGCCTCCAGCATTGCCAGTCCGCCCTGGCGCGCCTGGTGCATCGCGTCCATCACCTCGCCGAACACGTCTAGCTGCAACTGCCCGTGCGCGCCGTTTCCGATACGCACCGGCGAAGCGCCCTCGTAGCCCGGCAGCCAGGACGCTTCCCATTCGGTGAGCCGGCGCTCGCCCGCCACGCCATACATGATCTGCGCCTGGTCCGGGCTGCCGGCGATCGCGCGCAGCAGCCAGTGCCGCCACGCATCGGCCTCGTCGAAATAGCCGGCGTTCATGAACGTCAGCAGCGTGAGCGTTGCATCGCGCAGCCAGCAGAAGCGGTAGTCCCAGTTGCGCGTCCCGCCGAGCTGCTCGGGCAGCGAGGTGGTCGGTGCGGCGACGATGCCGCCGGTGGGGGCGTAGATCAGGGCGCGCAGCGTGACAAGCGAGCGCGTCACCTCCTTCGACCAACGAGCGGGCGTCTTGCCCCGGGCGACCCACTCGCGCCAAAAGCGCAGTGTTTCAGTAAGCGCATGGTCGACGTTGGGCGAGGGTGGCCGGGGCAGGTGCGAGGAGGAGTAGATGAGCGCAAAGGAATGCGTTTCGCCTTCGCGCACAACGAAGTCTGCGACCTGCGTCAGGTCCTTGCCGCGCATCGGCGCGCGCGTGTGCAGCGTAACTCTGTCGGGCCCGGCGACCGCCTGCCAGGAGTGCTCCGCCACGTGCGTCACCCACGGCACCGTCGCGCCGTAACCAAAGCGAATCACCAGCTCGGTGTGCATGCTGACCTCGCCGCGCTCGCCGACCACGACGCGAATGAGATCCGAGGCTTCGCCGCGCGGCGGCATGAAGTCGATCACGACGACCGTTCCCTCCGGCGCTTCGAAGCGTGTCTCCAGGATCAGCGTGTCGTCGCGATAACCGCGGGTCACTCTCGCGTCGCGCGTCTGCGGCGCGAGCAGCCAGCGGCCGTGGCGCGAACTGCCGAGCAGCCCGGCAAAGCAGGCGTCGGAGTCGAAGCGCGGCCAGCACAGCCAGTCGATCGAGCCGTCACGGCCGACGAGCGCAGCGGTCTCCAGGTCCCCGATCAACGCGTAGTCTTCGATGCGGCTCGGCATGGTGCTACATTCCTCGGCTTGCTGGTGCGACGCTCAGAGAGTCAGGTCGATGACGACTTTGATATCGCCGGAGCGCCGTTCGATCGCCATTCCCTTGGGCGCCAACAGCCGACCTCGATCAGACCGCTTCGCTGCCGGCCCGTGCGCCAAGAAAACGCTGTGTAGCGATCGTCGTCGATGGGTGAACTGCTGCCGGCAACGCTCCGATCTGTTGACTATACTGGGTTGTACGGACCCTCGAAGCGGAATCTAACCAAGGAGGTCGTCATGCTCAAGACAACACGACTCGCATGGATCCTGGCACTCGCGCTCGGCGCGGTGGCACCCGTCGCCTCACCTCACGGAGAGGACGACGGTCCCCGGGCCGGCAAACCTGAGAGACTCGGTGACGTGAATTTCCCGGTGTCGTGCAATGCGGCGGCGCAGAAGGAGTTCAACCGGGCGATGGCGCTGTTCCACTCGTTCTGGTTCGACCCGGCCAAGGCATCGTTCAACGAAGTGCTGAAGCACGACCCCGAGTGCGGCATGGCGTACTGGGGGATCTCCATCATGTCGATGGGCAATCCCTTCACCTGGCCGACCAATCCGAACGCGTCGAAGGCGGGCGCGCCCGCCGCGGCGGAGGCGGCGCGCGTGGGTGCCAAAACCGAGCGCGAACGCGACTACATCGCCGCGCTGGGGGTGCTCTTCAAGGATTGGGAGACCACCGAGTTTCGCCCGCGGGCTGTCGCCTTCGAAAAAGCCATGCAGGGCGTGGCGGCGAAGTACCCCGATGACGACGAGGCGCAGATCCTCTACGCGCTGGCGCTCAATATCACCGCGCTGCCCACCGACAAGAGCTTCGCCAATCAATACAAAGCCGCGGCGATCCTCGATCCGATGTTCAAGAAATACCCCAATCATCCGGGCGTGGCGCACTACCTCATCCACACCTACGACTACGCCGAGCTGGCGGAGAAGGGGCTACCCTCGGCGCGTGCGTATGGCGCCATCGCGCCGTCGGTGCCGCACGCGCTGCACATGCCCTCGCACATCTACTCGCGCGTCGGTCTGTGGCCGGAGATGGTGGAAGGCAATCGCGCCTCGTACACCGCCGCCAAGGGCGAGCTCAAGGACACCACACTCGGCATCGGCGCCTACGATGCACTGCACGCCATGGACTACATGGTGTTCGGGCAGCTCCAGCAGGCCCAGGATCAGGCCGCCAGGCAATGGGTCGACGAGGCCGGCGCGATCCGCAAGGTCAACGTGGAGAACTTCGTCGCCGCCTATGCCTTCGCCGCCATGCCGTCGCGCTATGCGCTGGAACGCGGCGACTGGGCGCAGGCAGCCAAGCTCACCTTGACGCCGCCCGATCTCGCCTGGAACAAGTTCCCGCAGGCCGAATCGATCCT
>JAEUMX010000162.1 GCA_016791285.1 Burkholderiales bacterium | reverse complement strand
GCGTGAAAAGGGGTCGCGTGAAAAGGGGTCAGACACGATTATTTGTGCTATTCTCCGTACGTCCCTCCGGATCGATCGCCCGCCATGGCTCGCCTTCCGCGCTACGCTCTCCCCGGCCAGCCGCAACACATCATCCAGCGGGGCAACAATCGGCAGGTGATCTTCGCCGCCGATGCGGACTACCAGTTCTTCCGCGATGCGATGGTCGCCGCGGCAATCAAGCACCGTTTGGCGGTCCACGCCTATGTCTGGATGACCAACCACGTCCATCTGCTCGCGACGCCTGAGCTCGACGACAGCATCAGCAAGGTATTTCAATCCGTGGGTCGGCGTTACGTGCAGTACTTTAACGTCGCTTACGGGCGCAGCGGCACCCTCTGGGAAGGCCGCTACCGGGCGACGGTGGTGGATAGCGAGCGGTATCTGTTGACGCTGATGCGATACATCGAGCTCAACCCCGCGCGCGCGGGCTTGGTCGCGCACCCCAGGGATTACGTCTGGTCGAGCTACCGCTACAACGCGCTCGGCGAGTCGGGATCGAACTCGGACTGGATCACGCCGCACCGTGAATATCTGCGCTTGGGGCGAAACCCGGCCGACAGGCAAAGCGCTTACCGGCAACTGTTCCGGGCGACCGTCTCAGGTGCCGACCTCGCGGAAATCCGCGATTGCACGCACAAGGGCTGGGCGCTGGGTGGAGAGCGGTTCAGGGAACAGGTCGAAGCGCTGGGACAGCGGCGTGCAGCGTCAAAGGGTGTAGGTAGGCCGAGGAAGTCTGATGATCGTGTCTGACCCCTTTTGCCCTTTACCCCTTTTGCCACTTTTGCACCGTCATTGAATGGCGAAATCAAAACTACGTCTGTCGCACCTCGGCCAGATCGTTGTTCATGGGTCGAGTCGTAGTTAGGACACCTTAGATGCCTAGCCCGAGTTGCCCGCCTTCCACGCTTGGCGCTTCCGCCATCACAAATTTGAAACAGCGCTCAATCGTTGCCTCTCCGACACCGGGTGCAGCGAGCAGTTGGGAAAGAGTCCGATAGGCCCCCTCCGCGAGCGCGCGACGCAGTGCCCCAATCTCCCGAGTCCGAATCCCGGTCGTGTTAGTGAGCTGATCGTCCGAATAACTCGCGAGCCGCACGCCAAATTTTAGGTAGAGATCATCGACCGCCGCAGGGTCGTATCGATAAATCTCGATGGGGATTGGACAGTGCGCGAGGTATTTTTCCATCAGGGACAGCGACGTTCGCTCGGGAATGCCTCCCTTTCCCGCGCCAAGCACAGGAAAAGCCACTGAGGTGATCCCCCGCTCGAAATAGGTATCCGAAAACTTCCTGAGACCTGCCTCAAGATACCCAACCCTCGAAGGTAGCTTCCAGTTGCCTTTCGTTGGAAAATTCAGCACCAAACGACTCGGAGAAGCCTTGTACAGCCATAGCGAACCTATTTTGATGTGCCCCGTTTGGCACAGTTCCCTATACCGTGCGAACATCTCCGGATATCGAAGGCGAAACTCGAAGGCAACACCAGCACCCATTACGCCGACACAATTGACAGTGTTTACGAGCGTTTGAGCACTGCTAGTGAACAGGTTTCCCTTAACGATGCTTATGGGCATATTCAACCGTAGGCCATATTCAACCGTACCTGACTATCAATCCCTAGGGAAATGGATTCGCGCGAAGGGCAACTTTTATCGCACCATTGTTCTCCGTCAGCGATTTCACGCGCCCCATCGTGGCCTTACTAAAGCAGTCAATTTTTACTATCCACTCGGTCGGAACACACGTTTCAACAAGCATTTCGGCGCACCGTGTTCTTTTTCCGTCAGGAATGTCGTTCCAATAATTTGCGCGGAGGCACTTCCAATCCAAGTGTTTCAAGTCGTCAACTGAATTGAAGAAGTGGGTAGCATCAGCGGCGGCGTTTCCATCCGTGATCAGCCAACGACGTTCCGAAGGGACGATTAGGCTTATTGCAACTTGAAGGAATACCAATTGCGGAATTACATCACGCTTTGCGGACAGCATCGCGTTTACGGCGTTGAAATAGAGCGGTACATAGGCATGAATGCTTCGTTCATAGACGAGCTCCGCGCGCTCGCGCCGTGCATTCACAGTCAAGTCTGCAATGTCAACGAATGGCTGTTTTAGTGCGTGTCGAGCGACGAGTCCATCGCGCAGTATGGTCGGCATGTTGTCGATATGCGTTATGTGCGTAACGCAAACGACTCCGTACCGTCCGAACACATCGATCTGACGTTGTCGTTCCCGCTGCTTGGCCTGTTGACGGCGCGCTTGGACGGATCTCTCGTGTTCACGGGCCGCCCGCGCTTCTTCGAATTGCCGACGACGACTCTCCTCAAGACGCAACGCCGCTTGACGTTCGGTTTCGATGGCCCGAGCGACCTCGGCTTTGCGTTGCTCTTCCCTGGCAGCGATCTGCGAAATAATTGCGGCCCGCAACTTCTCGGCATGTTCGCTGGATACTTGCGCTAATGCGCAAGTTACGCTAGCGATTTGCGCTTTCTCGGCACTCACTAGCATGATCGCCGCGGCCTCCGGGTCAATTTGGGCAATGATTACATAGAGGGGCTCTGCGAAATGTCGACCGTCCTTCGAGAGGAAGGTCGAGATGTCATCCAACAACTGTTGGAATGCTTCCCCGTTGAGTTCAGTTGAGGCTCGCAGAAACCACTTGTGAGTGGTGGTGAGGTCACCGTACCGCTCAAGGCAACCTCTAATGTTGCCGACGAAGTCCACGTAAAGAACGCCTATACAACAGGCGCGCGTATTGAACGCGGCCGCACCGTTCCGGGAAACGCGTCAAAAACGTGAAGAGTTGGAAGCGACGGTAATCCCGGCGACCACAGTTCCATGTTTTCGGCGCGGTCCAGCTGTTCTGTCCCGCCGGGGAAACGATAGCTGCAAGACATAGCGCTAGGAATGAAGATGAATGCGCAGATGGCCGCACATCACGCACAGGCTGTACCAGCAAGAGCCTTCACGCCACTTCTCCCCGGCACTGCTCCACGGACCATTTCTTTTGGCACGGAGGGGATTATGCTTTGGGCGTTATTCGGCTTAACTCAGCTCAGATAATGGGCTGCAAAATGGAGTGCGTCGTGGTAACGAATCTAGTGCCAGCTCGCCCTGGAATTCGGCGCGAAACGCCCACGCATCTGCGACTCTTGGCTGCACGGTGCCATGAGCTTGAGCCCCTCGATGGTCCAGCCAGGACATTGCGCTACGCACGAGACAAAGGGGTCATGCACGAGACGACGTATCCGATGCCGAGCTCGCGACGCGACGTGCGGCCTGGCAGCCGCGCGCCCCGCGCTATACTCGCGGCGTGCTCGCCAAGTACGCGAAGCTTGTCTCCTCGGCGAGCCGGGGCCGTCACCGACTGAAACGTCACGCCGCCGCCAGGGCCTGATCGAGATCGGCGACGATGTCGTCGATGTGCTCGATGCCGATGGACAGCCGCACCATGTCCTCCGACACGCCGGCGAGCGCGAGTTCGGGCGCGGCGAGCTGGCGGTGGGTGGTGGTGGCCGGATGGCAGGCGAGCGACTTGGCATCGCCGATGTTCACGAGCCGTGTCACGAGCTTGAGGGCGTCGATGAAGCGTGTTCCCGCCTCGCGCCCGCCCTGGATGCCGAACGAGAGAATGCCCGACGCCTTGCCGCTCATGTACTTGTCCACCAGCGGCCGGTCGGGAT
Organism: Burkholderiales bacterium; assembly: GCA_016791285.1. The sequence goes on along the minus strand of JAEUMX010000162.1, from coordinate 82 downwards.
GGTCGGGCAGTCCCGCGTAGCGCACCCAGGTCACCTTCGGATGACCTTGCAGATAGTGTGCGACCGCGAGCGTGTTGTCGCA
>JAEUMX010000073.1 GCA_016791285.1 Burkholderiales bacterium | reverse complement strand
TGTACTGCGCTTCGTCCGCCTGGAGATTCTCCGATCTCAGCCAATGCACATGCGCAACGCCCCGCCCATCGAGCGCCGCATCGAGCGTTGCCGCAACCGATGACGACCCCACTTTGCCCACCGTGTAGACAATCACCGGGTTGGTCGTGATCGGATCGGGCAGGGTCGACTTGTAATGGGCTTTGGCGAAAAGGAAAGAACGTCTCGCGACGCCGTGCACGACTCGTCCAGAAATCTGACTGAGTACCGAGGATCCACGATTTGCTGACGCCACCATGATTCTCCTTCGCGCACGAACGGCGCATCGGCATGACCAGAATCTCCAAACAGATGCGAACGTTAGCGTCGGCTTTCGTTACGGTCAAGCCGCGGTGGCCCTGGAATGGTAGCCGCGGAGCCGCCTACCGGCGATCCCTAGGTATGCGCCAGAAGACCGACGCCTCCTCCGCCACGCGGCCGAGCAGCCGCCGCCGCCGCCGCACGTGCTCCGGTCTTGCGCCCTGCCGCGCCACGAGGCGTTCGGTAAGGGCGATCGCGGCAGCGAAATCACGGCCGATATGTTCCTGGTACTTCGCAAGCCGCTCCAGCGCTTCCGCGACGCCCTGCGCTGCCAGATCCTCCCAGATCGGCACCGCGTGCTCCCACTCGCCGCGCCGCCGATAGAGGCGCGCCAGCTCGAGCAGGCCGGCGACCCCGAGTGATGAGGCCTTCCCGGCAAGCTCGCGCAACGCCCCCCGATCGTCGCCCTGCCGCAACCGATGTCGCGCAAGCGCCCGTGCATCCGCATCTTCGTGACCGCCACCACCGTAGATGTGTGCAAGCCGGGACAACAGCCCCGCCAGGCTCACGAGATCCCGGCGATTGTGTTCCAGTACGCGCGGTACATCGTCCATTCGACCGTGGCGCATGAACTCGGTCCACACCATCGGCACGAGGTGACCGCCCAGGTCGTTCTCACGCGCGAAGCCGAGCAGTCTCTGTTCCGCGGTCTGCAACCTGCAGTCCGGCCAACGCCCGCCGAACGCGGCGCGGGTCGGGTGCAGCAGGTCCAGGTGTCCCTTCGACTGCAACGGCGTCGCAAGGCGCAGGAGCCGATAGCGCGTCGCGAGCAGCGGTACGTCGAAGCATTTGCCGTTGAACGTGACGAGGTGCGTCGCGTCCGCGAGCCAGCTGCGCGCGTGTTCGAGCATCGCGGCCTCGCCCCCGAACCCGGTCAGGAAGTACTGCCGCAGGCGCAAGCCCTCGGGTTCGGGCCGTGCGAGGCCCAGCACGAACGGCAGCGTGCCGGTGCCCCCTGCCAGCCCGGTGGTCTCGGTGTCGAGGAACAGCAGATCCCAGGGCCGCACCGGCTGGCCTTCGTTCAGCACATGCAGCGGCGTTTCGAACAGCGTGCCGATGGGTTCGGCACCGTGGACATGGTCGCGGAAGAAGCACTGCTCGGCGACGACGACCCCGGGCGCGATCGAGCTGCCGCCGAGCATCCTGGCGAGATCGTGATCCCCCGTGCGCCGCACTGCCGCGCGCCGCGTCGAATGCTCGATCAGTCGTTGCAACCGTTCCGCCGTGGCCGGCACATCCGCAGATGCGGGGGGACGCGCACTCTGCCCCGCGCCTCCCTGCTTCGAGAGCAGTGCGAGACGCTCCTTCAACTTCATGCCGAACGACCTGCCCGCAGGAGATCGAGCACGGCGAGCGCGGCGCGCTTCGGCGAGCCACCGCGCGTCTCGTCGGAGGCGAAGATCGGCCCGATGCACGCGGGGCAGCCGTGGCTGCACTCGCAACCGGCGACCAGTGCGACGGCATGCTCGATGACCCGCTGCCTCAAATCGAAGAGCGGCGCGGAGAGCCCGACGCCACCGGGATAGTTGTCGTAGAGATACACCGTCGGCCGGAAGTCTCGCATCCCCTGCGCGACGTCCACCGGCTCGCCGTCGAAGCTGCGCGCAGTGCCGCGGCCATCGGTGCCGAGCGTCGCCGACCAGGTCGTATCCGAATCGCCCACCGCGTGCCCCAGGTCCCGTCGCTCGGACATGGTGAGCAGCGCGGCGATGTAGTGCATCGCGTAGGCCGCGCCGAGGAAGCCGTCGAGCGCCTGCCAGCGGTCGGGTATCGCCGCGAGCAGCGCTTGCGGATCCGCCTGCCACCATACCGCCGTCGTGTGCAGCTCCTGATCAGGCAGATTGACATTGCCGTAACCGACGTTTTCGTGCGTGTAGTAGCGGATCTTCTTGTAGCCGGGGATGCGGCGCACGAGATGCACCTCGCCGTTCGCGCAAGTTCCAGCGCCCTGCCGCACTGTGTCGAACCGGTCGAGGATCTTGAGCCGGGTGTAGTCGATCGCATCGGTGTAATAGTCGGCCCGGGTCTTCGTCACGAAGGCCTTGCGGCCTTCCCAATCGAGCCGCTCGACCTGCCACGGGCTTGCCTGAACCAAGTAGATCGCGCCCTCGAAAATCGTCATCGGCGCGCTCGAGTAATCCACTTCTGCGATCACCTCCTGCTTGCCGTCCGTGGTGTCGATGACGACGAAGTTGCCCTCCGCCACCGAGCGCAGGCTGACCGCATTCGCGGGGTAGCTGTCGGCCATCCAGTGCCATTGCGCGCCCTCGCGATGCACCACGCCCTGCTCTTCGAGATACGCGAGCAGCGCACCGAGATCCTCGCCGCCGAACGACTCGCCATCGCGAAACGGCAGCTCGAAGGCGGCACAGCGCACGTGGTCCATGAGGATCAGCAGCTGGTCCGGTGCGATGCGCGCGTGCTCGGGCGACGCACCGAGAAAGAACTCCGGATTGCGCACGATGAACTGGTCGAGCGGCTCGCTGGTGCCCACCAGCACGCCGAGCGCCGCGCGGTTGCGCCGCCCCACGCGGCCGAGCCGTTGCCAGGTACCCGCGACGGTGCCGGGATATCCGTTGAGGACGCAGACATCCAGCGCGCCGATGTCCACACCGAGCTCCAGCGCGGAGGTCGCCACGACACAATCCACCGCGCCCGCGCGCAGCTTCTTCTCGGTCGCGCGGCGCTCCGTCGGCAGGTAGCCGCCGCGATAGGCGAACGTCCGCGCCGGCTTGCGCGGGTCGCGATCGAACACGTCCTTCAGGTACTTGGTGATCACCTCGACCATGAGGCGCGTGTTGGCGAAGACGATCGTCTTCAATCCCGAGCGCACCGCGAGGCGCGCGATGCGCGTCGTCTGCGAGCGGGCCGATGCGCGTAGACCGAGATCGGCGTTCAGCACCGGCGGGTTCCACAGCAGCAGATGCTTTCTGCCCTGCGGCGCGCCGCTCTCGGTGATGGCCGCTACAGGTGCGCCGATCAGCTGCTCCGCCAGCTCCCGCGGGTTGGCGATGGTCGCCGAACACAGCACGAAGGTCGGCTGGACGCCGTAGAACGCGCACACGCGCCCAAGCCGCCGCAGCACGTTGGCGAGATGCGAACCGAAGACGCCACGGTAGGTGTGCAGCTCGTCGATCACGACGTACTTCAGGTTCTCGAAGAACTGCGCCCATTTGGTGTGATGCGGCAGGATGCCGACGTGCAGCATGTCGGGGTTCGAGACGACGATGTCGCCCTTCGTGCGCACCGCGATCCGCGCGTCGCCCGGCGTGTCGCCGTCGAACGTGTACGCGCGCACGCCGAGACTGCCGGCGTCGTTCAGTTCGAGGATCTCCGCGACCTGGTCCTGGGAGAGCGCCTTCGTGGGAAAGAGGTAGAGCGCCTTCGCTCGCGCCTCGAGCGCCGCCTGCAGCACCGGCAGGTTGTAGCAGAGGGTCTTGCCCGACGCGGTGGGCGTGACGATGACTGTATGCCGGCCCGACCGGATCGTGTCCCACGCTTGGCGCTGGTGACTGTACAGGCGCCCGATCCCGCGCACTCGAAGCGCCGAGGCCAGGCGATCATCCAGGTCGACGGGAAGATCCGCGAAGCTGCCGGTCCGCGCCGGTACCACGAGCTCGCCGGTGATGCGCCCCCGATACTTCTGCTTCAGCCGCTCGATCAGGGGCTCGATACCCGGTGGGTCGGGGCGCACGGCGCTCGCCGTTTCTGGGACCTCCTCCGACTGGTCGAAGAAACGGTCGACGATATCCTCCATCGTCTGTTCTCCATCTGTTCTCTCGTGCTAGTATATCGGCCAGTCAGGCAGTTGCAAGCGCAACCTCGACACCGAGGCAGATGACATGTCCCTCACGCGACGCCAGGAAGAGGTCTACCGCTTCCTCTTCAACCACCGCTTCGACCACCCGCCGACGCTCGACGAACTGTGCCGGGCCATGGGCCTCAAGTCGCGCGGATCGCTGCACAAGCTCATTCAGGCACTGATCGACGAGGGGCTCGTCGAACCCCTCCACCAGAAGCAGCGCGGCATCCGTCTCACCAACTTCCACGAAGCGCCGGCGGAAGACATCGAGCTCCCGTTCCTCGGCTACATCGCTGCCGGCAAACCGATCGAGGCGATCGAGAACCGCGAACCGGTCTGCCTCGCCGCCTGGACGCGCAGCGGTCGCGAGTGCTACGTGCTCGGAGTGAAGGGCGATTCGATGATCGAGGACGGCATCCTCGACGGCGACTGGGTCGTCATCGAACGGCGCGACTGGGCGCACAACGGCGAGGTCGTGGTCGCGCTCATCGACGGCCATGACGCCACGCTCAAACGCATCGAGCAGCGCGCCGGCAAGGTCACGTTGCATCCATCCAACGCCAGAATGGCGCCGATGACCTATGCGTCCGATCGCGTGACGATCCAGGGTGTGGTGATCGGACTCGTACGAAATTTCCGCTAGGAGCCATACCTGGGCTATTGTTGCGCCCGGCCCTTCGACTCCGCATCCGAACCATGACCTTTACGACCTCCCGCCGCAGCTTTCTGCGGTCAGCCGTCGCGCTCGGGATGAGCGCACCGCTCCTGGGTACGAGCCGTCTCGCGGCTGCGCAACAGAAATCGCTCAAGCTCGCCACGCCGGAGAAGTTCAGCTTCGAACTCCTCGTCGAGCGTGCCCGCAAGATGGCGCAGCGCGAGTTCGTGCCGCTGCCGCGCCCCATGCCCGATGTCGTGCTGAGCCTCACCTACGACGAATGGGGCCAGATCCGGTTCGACCCCCGGTATGCGCTCTACGCGGATGGGCCTGGCGCCTATCCGGTCACGTTCTTTCACCTGGGCGAGTTCTTCCAGAAAGGCATCCGCATGCACGTCGTCGAGGACGGCCGCTCGCGCCAGATCCTCTACAGCAACGCGTACTTCGACATGCCGCGGAACAGCCCGGCGCGCAAGCTGCCCGAGCAGGTCGGATTCGCCGGGTTCCGCCTGCAGGAAGCGCGCACGCGGCCCGACTGGCGCACGCAGGACTGGATGGCATTTCTCGGCGCCTCGTATTTTCGCGCCATCGGCGCACTGAACCAGTACGGACTTTCCGCGCGCGGCATCCTGATCGACAGCGCGGAGCCGACCGCGGAGGAGTTCCCCGACTTCACCGACTTCTTCATCGAGGAGAGCCGCGCCGAGTCCGATCCGGTGCTCGTGTACGCCTTGCTCGACGGCCCCAGCATCACGGGCGCGTACCGCTTCGCCATCCGCCGCACCGAAGGCGTGGTGCAGGACGTCGAGGCGGCGCTGTTTCTGCGCAAGGACATCAAGCGGCTGGGCTTCGCGCCGCTCACCTCGATGTACTGGTTCGGCGAGACCGACAAGCGCCGGTTCGAGGACTGGCGCCCCGAGGTGCACGACTCCGACGGACTCGCGATCTGGACCGGCGCGGGTGAACGCATCTGGCGGCCGCTCACCAATCAACCGTTTGCCGTCACCTCGAGCTTCGCCGACAACGATCCCAAGGGTTTCGGTCTGCTGCAGCGCGACCGCGCGAACGAGAACTATCTCGACGGGGTGAACTACGAACGGCGCCCCAGCCTCTGGGTCGAGCCGCTGGAGCCCTGGGGCGCCGGCTCGGTGCAGCTGATCGAGATGCCGACCAACGACGAGATCCACGACAACATCGTGGCATATTGGCGACCCGCGGCACCCGCGCGGGCCGGCGCGTCGTATCGCCTCAAGTACCGTCTGCACTGGCTCGCCGACGAGCCCTTTGCGCCGAGGGTTGCACGCGCCGTTACCACCCGCATCGGACGCGGCGGAGAACCGGGTACCGTGCGCCCGCAAGGCGCGTACAAGTTCGTGGTCGATTTCGCGGGTCCGGCCCTCGATCCGCTGTGGGGCGACACCGTCAAGGCATCGCCAGTCGTGACGGCATCGCGCGGAACGCTCGGTCGCGCCTTCATCGAGCCGGTTCCAGGAACGCGCCGCTGGCGTGCGGTCTTCGACCTGAAAGCCGAAGGCACCGAGCCGGTCGAGCTAAGGCTCTACATCCAGGGCAACGGCGATGCGCTCACCGAGACATGGCTGTACCAGTTCCGGCCGCCAGCTTGAGAGAATGCTGCGCCGTCGCGGGTTGTCGCGTTTGCTTGGCTGCGGCTAGAACGTGTACGAACGCAGTCCATCGTACACACCATGCGAACCAACATCGTTATCGACGATGAGTTGATGGCCGAGGCACTCCGGGCCACGGGCCTCAAGACCAAGCGGGAAGCGGTCGAGCTCGGCCTCAGAACCCTGCTCCAGCTTCGCAAGCAGAGCGATCTGCGGCGTCTGCGCGGCAAGGTCGCGTGGGAAGGCGACCTTGATGCCATGAGGCGGGACAAGTGATTCTTGTCGATTCCAGCGTCTGGATTGACTACTTTCGCGGTGCTGCCCTGGGTCTGCGGACCATACGCTGCAGGGGCTGACCTCTCTTCGCGGCCGCAGTCGGTCGCCCGTATCGTGTGCTGCCGCGGTCACGCCCCAGGTGCCAGACCGGTCACAACGGGCTGCTTTCGGGACAGCACCCGTCCGCTGCAACGTTTGCAGATTGTGCTGATCTCAGCTACAGGCCCGCATTGCCACGGGAAAACCGATATGTCTACCAGCGAAAGGTCTGCCGACGGGGGCGTCCCCACCCCTGCCCGCGAGTGCATCACCGTCCGCCCCGACCGCGAGGTCATGACCCGCCAGCGGCTGCCCTACTTCGTCGGCATCTCGGGCGCCACGGCGGGGACGCAGGGCTTGTCCATGCACCTCGTCGTGATCCCGCCAGGCGCAGCCGCGTCGCCGCACTGCCACCGCGACTTCGAGACCGCCATCTACGTCCTCGAAGGCCGTGTCGAAACGCGCTACGGACCGGGGCTCGCGGAATCGGTGGTCAACGTGGCCGGCGACTTCCTCTTCATTCCGCCCGACCTGCCGCACCAAGCGTTCAACCTGAGCGACACCGGGGCGGCGCGGGCGATCGTGGCCCGCAACGATCCGCATGAACAGGAGAACGTCGTCCCGTACGACCCCGCCGGTGAGGATCGCGCCTGAGGATCGGCGACCGGCTCTGCGCGGTTGGAATAACAAAATAACCACTTCGTTTCAACCATTCTGTTTCGCGCGCACCCGCGTCCGTGGGAAAATGCCGGATTTTCATCGGCAGGAATCCCCATGAACGACCCCACTCTGGTCGCGGACGCCCAGGGCACCGCCCTCGATCTCGACTTTGGCTTCCGCTTCGAGGACTTGTACGACAGTGAGGCGCTGCGGCGCCTCGACGGGGCGTTTCTCGATTTCATCGGCGCGGCGGACGGGGCAGTCCGCGACCGTCTCATCGCCGCCCGTACCGCGCCGGACGCGTTGGCGCCGAAGGCTTACTCCGCGCTGCTCGTCGACTTGGCACCCCATCTCGACGACTTCATCGCGCAGCTCTTTCGCATCGAAGACGAAGTCCGCGCGCTCGCCACCCGTCATCACGAGCTCGCGCCGCTTTATTCCTGCAAGCGCCTCTTCGTGCAGCGCCGCGCCGCGAACAAGGTCGCGCCGGAGATCGCGGCGGCGATCGATGGACCCGCGACGGAAGCGCGGCTCGCCGCCCTCTTCGCGGAGCCTTTCACCGAGCTCGCGTTCGCGCGACACGTTACGGAGTGGCTGAAGGACGAACCGGCTCACGCCGCTAAGATCGAGCTCGCCGCAAACTACGCCGCGTGGGCGGTGAAGACCGATGCCGGTCGCAAGCGGCACCGGCACGGTGTGCTCTTCAAGGTGCCAAGCAAGCTCGATTCGCTGCACCTGGTACCGGTCGAGGTCGACGACCACTTCGGGTTCCCCACCTATCACATGGCGGCGAACCACCTGAGGCGCCGCGAAGGGTTCGCGCTGACCGACGCCGGCACCGGCCTCGTCGGAGCGCTCGACCAGGCGAACTACTGCATCTGGTGCCACGAGCAGGGGAAGGATTCGTGCTCGAAGGGTCTGACCGAAAAGGCGCCGGCCGACGGCGGACGCGCACCGTTCAAGAACAGCATCTTCGGCGTGCCACTCGCCGGCTGTCCGCTCGAGGAGCGCATTTCCGAGTTCCAGATGGTGAAAACGCGCGGGGAAACGATCGCCGCGCTCGGCATCATCTGCGTGGACAATCCGATGGCGGCCGCGACCGGGCACCGTATCTGCAACGACTGCATGAAATCGTGCATCTATCAGAAGCAGGAGCCGGTCAACATTCCGCAGGTGGAAACCCGGGCGCTGAAAGACGTGCTGGACCTGCCGTGGGGCTTCGAGATCTACAGCCTGCTCACGCGCTGGAACCCGTTCGACTTCGCGCGCCCGTTCCCGCGCGAGGCAACCGGCCGCAAGGTACTCGTCGTCGGCGTGGGCCCGGCCGGCTTCACGCTCGCCCACCATCTCATGAACGACGGTCATGCGGTGGTGGCGATCGATGGCCTCAAGATCGAGCCGCTGCCGCCGAGCCTGGCGGGGGTGGCGGCGGGCGGGGAACGCGTGCCCTTCCGTCCGGTGCGCGACGTGCACGAGTTGTACGAAAGCCTCGACGAGCGCCTGATGGCCGGCTTCGGTGGCGTCGCCGAATACGGCATCACGGTCCGCTGGGACAAGAACTTCCTCAAGGTGGTCCGGCTGCTGATCGAGCGCCGGCGGGAATTCGCGCTCTTCGGCGGCGTGCGCTTCGGCGGCACGCTCACCGTGGACGACGCCTTCGCGCTCGGCTTCGACCACATCGCGCTCGCCGCCGGCGCGGGGCGTCCGACCATGCTGGAACTGCCGAACGGCCTCGCCCGCGGCGTGCGCATGGCTTCCGACTTCCTGATGGCATTGCAGTTGACCGGCGCCGCCAAGGCCGACTCGGTGACCGACCTGCAGATCCGCATGCCCGTGGTGGTGATCGGAGGCGGGCTCACCGCCATCGACACCGCGACCGAATCGCTCGCCTATTACCCGCTGCAGGTGGAGAAGTTTCTCCGGCGCTACGAGATGCTCGCAGCGGAGCACGGCGAGGCCGTCGTGCGGCGCGCCTGGAACGCGGAGGAGCATAGCATCGCGGACGAGTTCATCGACCATGCCCGCGCCATTCGCGCCGAGCGCGCAGCCGCCGCTCGCGAGGGACGGCCCGCGCGTCTGGTCGAACTGCTGCGGTCCTGGGGCGGCGTGACGATCGCCTATCGCAAGCGACTGATCGACAGTCCCTCCTACACCCTGAACCACGAGGAAGTCGAGAAGGCGCTGGAGGAAGGGATCGTGTTCGCCGAGGGCCTCACGCCGCTGCGCGTCGAGGTGGACGAACACGGTCACGCGAAGTCCCTGCGGGTGTCCGTGCAGGACCGGGACATGGAAGGCGTGTGGCACCACTACAACGAGATCGAGCTGCCCGCTCGATCCATACTCGTCGCCGCCGGGACGCACCCGAACACCGTGCTCGCGCGCGAGGACGCGCAGCACTTTCACGTCGACGGGCGCTTCTTCCAGGCGTGCGACGAGAACGGCGCGCCCGTGAAGCCCGAGCGCAGCGCCAAGCCGCAGGCGCCGCGCGTGCTGCTGTCGCGCCAGGAGGACGGACGCTTCGTGAGCTTCTTCGGCGATTTGCATCCGTCATTCGCCGGCAATGTGGTGAAGGCGATGGCGAGCGCGAAGCAGGGCTATCCGGTGCTGTCGAACGTGCTGGCGCAGCGCCCCGCGGCGAGCACCATCGGCCGCGACGATTTCTTCGCGCGGTTGAATCGCGATCTGCGCGCGACGGTGAAGGCGGTCAATCGTCTCACGCCGACCATCGTCGAGGTCGTGGTCGAGGCGCCGCTGGCAGCACGGCAATTCAAGCCCGGCCAGTTCTACCGCCTGCAGAACTACGAGACGTACGCACCGCGCGTCGACGGCACGACGCTGCTGATGGAGGGTCTCGCGCTGACGGGCGCCCAGGTCGATCGCGAGCGGGGCCTGCTTTCCACCATCGTGCTCGAGATGGGCGGGTCATCGGATCTGTGCGCGCTGCTCGAACCCGGGGAACCGGTGATACTGATGGGACCTACCGGGACGCCGACCGAAACACCATCCGGCGAAACGGTCACGCTTGTCGGCGGCGGACTCGGCAATGCGGTGCTTTTTTCGATCGGCGATGCGCTGCGCGCAGCCGGCTCGAAAGTGCTCTACTTTGCCGGATACAAGAAGCGCATCGACCGCTACAAGGAAGAGGAGATCGAGGCGGCTGCCGACGTCGTGATCTGGTGCTGCGACGAGGCACCGGGTTACCAGCCGCGGCGGCCGCAGGACCGCACCTTCGTCGGCAACATCGTGGACGCCATGACCGCCTATGCGAAGGGCGAGCTCGGCGCACAGACCATTCCTTTCGCCGACACCGATCGCATCATCGCAATCGGCTCCGACCGCATGATGGCGGCGGTGGGCGCAGCGCGGCATCGCGTGCTCGCGCCGTTTCTCAAGCCTCACCACTTCGCCATCGGCAGCATCAACTCGCCGATGCAGTGCATGATGAAGGAGATCTGCGCGCAGTGCCTGCAGCGGCACGTGGACCCCACCACCGGCAAGGAGAGCTACGTCTTCTCGTGCTTCAATCAGGACCAGCCGCTCGACGAGGTCGACTTCGGGTGCCTCGATCAGCGGCTCAGGCAAAACAGCGTGCAACAGAAGCTCACGGCGCTCTGGATCGACCGCTGCCTCGAGCGGTTGGGCAAGCGGCCATCGCGCTTCTTGACTGCATAGAGCTCCGGTTGAAGGCACACCGGACATTGCGGATAATCGCGCGTCCCCGGCCGGGATGGCGGAACTGGTAGACGCAGCGGACTCAAAATCCGCCGGTAGCAATACCGTGGGGGTTCGATTCCCCCTCCCGGCACCA
>JAEUMX010000060.1 GCA_016791285.1 Burkholderiales bacterium | reverse complement strand
TTCGTGACCACCGGGCGCATCGGCCACCCGCACTGGCTCGCGGCGTGGGGGCGCGTGCAATGGGCGGTGACGCTGGGGCTCGTGCCGCTGCTGCTCGCGCTCTTTCAGCAGGTGTCGATCGCTTCCCCGCTGGCCAATGCCATCGCCATTCCCGTGGTGAGCCTCGTGGTCGTGCCGCTTACGCTCGCGGGCTGCGTCCCGCCGCTCGGTTTCCTGCTGCCGGTTGCCGAGTTCGTACTGGATCTTTGCATGTGGTTTCTCACTGCGCTGAGCGCGAGCGGAGTGGCCGTCTGGGAAAGCCACGCCCCGCCGGCCTGGGCCGTGGTGCTGGCCTTGGCGGGCGTGGTCTGGCTCCTTCTGCCACGTGGATTTCCGGTGCGCTGGGTGGGGTATGTCCTCTTCGTGCCGCTCTTCGCGGCGCGCCCTGAGCCCATCGAGCACGGTGCGCTGCGTCTCACGGTGCTCGACGTGGGACAGGGTCTCGCAGTGGTCGCGCAGACGCGCGGCCACGCACTGCTCTACGACGCCGGCCCGGACTACAGTGGTGACGCCGACGCGGGCAATCGCATCGTCGTGCCGTTTCTGCGTGCGGCGGGCGTCAGCGGGCTCGACGCTCTGGTGCTCTCCCACGATGACATCGATCACATCGGTGGCGCCGCGTCCGTGCTGCAGGCGGTGCCCGTGGGCTGGATCGCCTCGTCCTTGCCGAACGCTCACCCGCTGCGTGCGCAAACCGTCGCCTTCCAGCCCTGTTTCGACGGCCAGCACTGGGAATGGGACGGGGTGCGCTTCGAGGTTCTGGGTCCCCCACCGGACGAGAGTCCGCGCGCAGGCCGCGACAACGACTCGAGTTGCGTGCTGAAGGTGAGCACGGCATCGGGCAGCGTGCTGCTCCCCGGCGACATCGAAAGTCGTACCGAGGCAGGGCTCGTTGCACGCGCCGGCGAGCGCGCGCGAACGACCTTGCTGATCGCCCCGCACCACGGAAGCCGTACTTCCTCCAGCGAGGCGCTGCTCGATGCGGTGAAACCGCAGGCAGTCGCGTTCACGGCGGGCTATCGCAACCGTTTCGGTCACCCGAAAGCAGAGATCGTCGCGCGTTATCGCGCCCGCAACGTCGAGCTGCTGCGCAGCGACCGCGACGGCGCCCTGCTCGTCGACTTCGCGGGCGGTCGGATGACGGTGACGCGCTGGCGCGAGGCGGAGCGGCGCTACTGGCGCGATCCGCCGCGCTGACGATCAGGGGACGGGCTTGCGGCGCAGATCGAGTGTGAACGGGAACAGTCGGTTGAGCGGCTCGTCGCGCAGCTTCATCGGTCCCGGGGTATGACCGTGGTCCCAGAAGCGTGCGACGCGACGCGCTTCCGCCTCGTTGGCATTGACCGGGAAGGTCTCGTAGCTGCGCCCGCCGGGGTGCACGACGTGGTAGGTGCAGCCGCCGATCGCGCGGCTGCTCCAGGTGTCGACGATGTCGAACACGAGTGGCGAGTGCACGGGAATCGTCGGATGCAAGGCGGACGGCGGCGCCCACGCGCGGTAGCGCACGCCCGCCACATATTCGCCGTGGGTGCCGGTGGGATGGAGAGGGATCGGCCGTCCGTTGCAAGTGACGACGTGGCGCGAGTCGGTCATGCCGTTCACCTTGACCTGCAGGCGTTCCAGCGAGGAGTCGACGTAACGCGCGGTGCCGGCCTGTGAAACTTCCTCGCCGAGGACGTTCCACGGTTCGATCGCCTGCCTGAGCTCGAGCTTCACGCCTTCGTAGACCACGGTGCCGTAGCGCGGAAAGCGAAACTCCACGAACGGTGCGAACCACTCCGGTTCGAACGGGTAGCCCGCAGCGCGCAGGTCGCGCACCACGTCGCGCATGTCGTGCTCGACGAAGTGCTGCAGCATGAAACGGTCGTGCAGCTGCGTACCCCAGTTCACGAGCCGGCCCGGGTAAGGCTGGCGCCAGAAGCGCGCGACCAGTGCGCGCAGCAGCAGGATCTGCAGCAGGCTCATGCGCGGATGCGGCGGCATCTCGAAGGCGCGGAATTCGAGTATCCCGAGACGCCCGGTCGGGCCATCGGGCGAGTACAGCTTGTCGATGGAAAACTCGGCGCGGTGGGTATTGCCGGTCAGGTCGACCAGCAGATTGCGCAGCAGCCGGTCCACCAGCCACGGTTGGTTGCTGGGCTTGCCCGGCGTGAGCTTCTCGTCGATCTGCTGAAACGCGATCTCGAGCTCGTAGAGCGCGTCGTCGCGGGCTTCGTCGACGCGCGGCGCCTGGCTGGTCGGTCCGACGAAGGTGCCGGAGAAGAGATACGACAGCGCAGGATGGTTCTGCCAGTACGTGATCAGGCTCTTCAGGAGGTCCGGCCGGCGCAGGAGCGGACTGTCGGCGGGCGACGGGCCGCCCAGGGTCACGTGGTTGCCGCCGCCGGTGCCGGTGTGGCGGCCGTCCAGCATGAACTTCTCGGTGCCCAGCCGCGACAGGCGCGCTTCCTCGTACAAGGTCGTGACGTTGGCCACGATCTCGTCCCAGCTGCCGGCGGGGTGGATGTTGACCTCGATCACCCCCGGGTCGGGTGTCACGTTGATGGCGCGGATGCGCGGGTCGTGCGGTGGGGTGTAGCCCTCAAGGCGCAGGGGCAGCTTCAGGTTCGCCGCCGTGCTTTCGATTGCCGCAACGAGGTTCACGTAGTCTTCGAGGTGGGTGAGCGGCGGCATGAAGACGTTCAGGTGGCCGCCACGGACCTCGACACAGAGTGCGGTGTGGATGACTTCCTTTGGTTTCGGGCGCGTGGCGAGCTGCTCTGCCTTGCCCGGGTTCATGGCCGCACCAGATGTCTCTGCGTGGGGATCGCCCAGCGCCTCGCGCTCGGCGAACGGATCTACCGGGTACTCCATTTCCGCGTCGTCGGGCGCCACCCACGGCAGCGATGCGAGCGGCAGCCGCAAGCCCATCGGGGAATCACCCGCGATCAGGTAGACATGCTCGCGCTTCAAGGGCCAGCGGCTGGACCGCCAGCGGCTTTCCGCCGGCTTTTCCCGACCCTTCGGCAGCCGCCCCCGGTCCTCCGGTTTGACCGGCAGCACGTAGCCCACTACTTGGCCGAGGCCCCGGTCGAGTAGCTGCGCAAGCCGCGAGCGCTTGGCCTCGTCCTTCAGATCGTGCTCCAGGGGATCGACGTTCTCCGGCAGATTCTGTTCGCCCTTCACCGCCTGCCAGACGTCCTCGAAGGCGGGCATGGCATACCGCTCGGACAGGCCGAGTCGCTGCGCCAGGGCCTCGACGAAGCGGCGCGCATCCTCGGTATCGCAGGTGCCCTTCTCCTGAGTGGCGACCAGCCCCTCATCGCGCCACAGCGGCACCCCATCGCGGCGCCAGTAGATGCCGAGCGCCCAGCGCGGCAGCGGCTCGCCGGGATACCACTTGCCCTGACCGAAATGCAGCAGTCCCCCCGGTGCGAACCTGTCTTTGAGACGGCCCTGCAGCACGCCCGCGAGCTCGCGCTTCTTCTCGCCGTGGGCATCGATGTTCCACTCGGGACCATCCATGTCGTCGATCGAGACGAACGTAGGTTCGCCGCCCAGCGTGAGCCGGACATCCCCCTCGGTGAGATCCGCGTCGACCCTGTGACCGAGTGCCTCGATCGCCTGCCACTGTTCTTCCTGGAACGGCTTCGTCACCCGCGGATCCTCGTGGATGCGGGTGACCTTCATCTCGAACCGGAAATCGCATTCGCACACGTCGGTATAGCCGACCACCGGCGCGGCGCTCGACGGGAGGGCCGTGCATGCGAGGGGGATATGGCCCTCGCCGGCGAGCAACCCCGAAGTAGGGTCGAGCCCGATCCACCCGGCGCCAGGCAGGTAGGCCTCGGTCCAGGCGTGCAGGTCGGTAAAGTCGGCATCCGGGCCCGACGGGCCGTCGAGTGCCTTCACGTCGGCCGTGAGCTGGACGAGGTAGCCTGACGCGAAGCGGGACGCGAGCCCGAAGTCGCGCAGGATCTGGCACAGCATCCACGCGCTGTCGCGGCAGGAGCCGGCGCCGCGGGCGAGGGTTTCCTCCGGCGTCTGCACCCCCGGCTCCATGCGGATGAGGTAGCTGATGTCGCGGGAGACCTTCTGGTTCAGCGCCACCAGAAAATCGTTCGTGTTCATGCCGGACTTGAGCCCGTGCGCGCGGAAGTCGGCCAGCCACGCGGCGAGCAGCGGTCCGGGCGGATCGCGCTCGAGAAACGGGGTCAGTTCCTTGGCGAGCTGGACTGGATACGCGAACGGGTATTTCTCCGCGTACTCCTCCACGAAGAAATCGAACGGGTTGATCACCGTCATGTCCGCGACGAGATCGACGGTGATATCGAGCTCTCGCGTCTTCTCCGGGAACACCAGCCGCGCCACATAGTTGCCGTACGCGTCCTGCTGCCAGTTGATGAACTGCTTCTCGGGCTTGACCGTGAGCGAATAGCTGTGGATCGGGGTGCGGCAATGCGCCGCCGGGCGCAGCCGGATCTCGTGCGGCGAGACCGCGACCGGGCGGTCGTAGCGGTAGCGGGTGTTGTGATGTAAGGCTACGCGAATGGTCATGATGCTCGATTGAACGCTGCGGCCGTGCAGCACCGATACACCGTCCGCAACCGGGCGGAAGTCCCCAGGCACGCGCGCCGCCAGGCGGCCGGTGCCCTCAATCGTCCCAGTGCGGGTTCGGCAGTTCCGAGAAGACGCGCCGCACGCCCTCGCCCCACATCTTGTGGATGCGGGAGAAGTAGGGATCGCCCTCCACGACGCGCCGCTGCAGGCCCACCACCAGGCTGTCGTTCTCGTAGACGAGCAGATCGATGGGCAGGCCGACCGAAACGTTCGACCGCATGGTGGAGTCGAAGGACACCAGCACGCACTTGGCCGCATCCATGAGGCTGGTGCGGCTCGTGACCACGCGGTCGATGATCGGCTTGCCGTACTTGATCTCGCCGATCTGGAAGTACGGGGTCTCGGGCATGGCTTCGATGAAGTTCCCTTCCGAGTAGATGTGGAAGAGGCGCTGACGCTCGTCGTGGATCTGGCCGCCGATCAGGAACGATGCGAAGGATTCGACGTTCGCCTGCACGAGATAGCCGGCATCGCGCTCGCGCACCTCGCGCAGGGCATCTCCGAGCAGTTGCGCGGCCTGGAACATGGAATCGATGTTCCAGATCGTGTGGCCGCTCTCGGTGGTCTTGCCTGCCTCCAGCAGGTTCAAGGCCCCCTGAGTGATGGACAGGTTGCCCGAGGAGAGAACCACGATGACGCGGCTGCCTTCCGACACGAAGAGGCGCATCTTGCGAAACGACGCCACGTGGTCGACACCCGCATTGGTGCGGGAATCCGACGCGAAGATCATCCCCGCGTCCAGCATCATGGCCACACCGTAGGTCATGCCGTTTCCGTGACAGGCTCGTGGAAGGCCTGAAGAATATGTGAATCATCGAGGGTCGGCAAGGCAGCGCCGCGCCCGACGCAAGGCCGTGCGGCGGCCGGATCAAGCGTACACCGGCGTCAGGAACTGCCGGTTGATCTCGTTGCCCAGGGTGCCGATCTTGCCCAGGAAGTCGGTCAGGTACTCGTGCAGGCCGTAGCTCACGACCTGCTCGATGCGGCCGTAGTGGAGCTGTGCATGGAGTTCGCCGGCCAGCCGTTCGGGTTCCGTGGAGCGTGCGTCGCCGACCTGCTTCAGGATCTCGTAGACGTCGTTCATGCAGGCGTGCAGCGACCGCGGCATGTCATCGCGCAGGATGAGCAGCTCTGCCACCCGCATCGGGGTGATGGCATCGCGATAGATCTTGCGGTAGGCCTGGAAGCCCGAGAGGGAGCGTAACAACGCGCTCCACTGGTAGTAGTCGACGGCGCCGCCGACATCGCTCGCGCTTGGCAGCAGCGTGTGGTACTTCACGTCGAGCAGCCGGGCGGTGTTGTCGGCGCGCTCCATGTAGGTGCCGAGCCGGATGAAGAGATAAGCCTCGTCGCGCAGCATGGTGCCGAAAGTGATGCCGCGCAGGAGATGCGAGCGCATCTTCACCCACTCGA
Organism: Burkholderiales bacterium; assembly: GCA_016791285.1. The sequence continues at coordinate 4,513 of JAEUMX010000060.1, read as the reverse complement.
AAAACTCCTGCACGCCGCGGGTCGAGACCGCCTCGAAGTCCATCGGACGCACCTCGAGCCACGTGTGGTTGAGGCTTTCCCACATCTCGGGCGTGATCGCGCCGCGCTGCGAGCGCGCCGCCTCCCGCGCCGCCTGCAGGCAGGAGTAGATCGACGACGGGTTCTGGGCGTCCAGCACGAGGAAGAAGAGCACGTTGTCGGCCGAGATCTGCGAATAGCGCTCGTAATAGTCGCTGACCAGACCAGTGATGATGAGCGGGATCGCCCACGGCTCCGCCCACTGCTCCCGCCCTTCCTCGACGACCCGGTAGGGCAGCAGCGACATGCGGTAGGTGATGTCGAGCATGCGTGCGGTGTTCTCCGCGCGCTCCATGTAGCGCGACATCCAGTAGAGATCGTTGGCGGTTCGCGACAGCATGTCAGGACTCCAGCACCCAGGTGTCCTTGGTGCCGCCGCCCTGGGACGAGTTCACGACCAGCGAGCCCTCGCGCAGCGCCACGCGCGTGAGCCCGCCGGGGACGAGCGTGATGTCGCGACCGGACAGGATGAAGGGCCTAAGGTCGATGTGCCGCGGCGCGACCCCGGAGTCGACGAAGGTCGGACACGCCGAGAGCGACAACGTCGGCTGCGCGATGTACTTCTCGGGTGCGGCGATGATGCGCTGCCGGAATTCCTCGCGCTGCGCGGCGCTGGCTGTCGGACCGATGAGCATGCCGTAGCCGCCCGAGCCGTGCACTTCCTTCACCACGAGCTCTTCGAGATGGGCGAGGACGAAGTCGCGATCCTCGCGCCTCGCCAGCAGGTAGGTGTGCACGTTGTTCAGGATCGGAGTCTCGCCCAGGTAGAAGCGGACCATCTCGGGGACGTAGGGATAAACCGATTTGTCATCGGCGATGCCGGTTCCGATCGCGTTCGCGAGCGTCACCTTGCCCGCGCGGTAGGCCGCGAAAAGACCCGGCACGCCGAGCATGCTGTCCTTGCGAAACGCCTGCGGATCGATGAAATCGTCGTCGATGCGGCGATAGATCACGTCGACGCGGCGCGGACCCCTGGTCGTGCGCATGTACACCGTGTCGTCGCGCACGAAGAGGTCCTGTCCCTCGACGAGTTCCACGCCCATCTGCTGCGCCAGGAAGGTGTGCTCGAAGTAGGCGCTGTTGAAGATCCCCGGCGTGAGCAGCACCACGGTCGGATCGGAGATGCCTGCCGGAGCCACGCTGCGCAGGCTTTCGAGCAGCAGATAGGGATAGTGGTCGACCGGCGCCACCGACTGCTTCGAGAACAGTTCGGGAAACAGCCGCATCATCATCTTGCGGTCCTCGAGCATGTACGACACGCCCGAGGGCACGCGCAGGTTGTCCTCGAGCACGTAGTACTCGCCCTGGCCGGCGCGCACGATGTCCACGCCCGCCACGTGACAGTAGATCCCGTTCGGGACCGTGACCCCGCACATCTCGGGGCGATACTCGGAATTGCCGAGCACCTTGTCGGACGGCACGATGCCGGCCTTGATGATCTCCTGATCGTGATAGACGTCGTGCAGGAAGGCGTTGAGCGTTCTGACCCGCTGCCGCAGGCCCTGCTCCAGCATCTGCCATTCCTGCGCCGGGATGATGCGGGGCACGATGTCGAACGGGATCAGTCGCTCGGTCCCGCTCTCCTCGCCGTATACGGCGAACGTGATACCGACGCGGTGGAACATCACGTCCGCCTCGGCGCGCTTCTGCGCGATGTGGTCGGCCTCGGTGCCGGCCAGCCAATTCGCGAAGGGTAGATAGTGTGGCCGGACACTGCCATCCGGCCAAAACATCTCGTTGTAGAAGCAGGCTTCCGACATGGTGTGCGCTCGTCTTCCAGTGGACCTTGCTCATTGCGATTTTGCAACCGCTATGCCACGCCACCGGCGTACCTTCAGGCGCTTTCACACATCGCGCGGTGACGCCGTAAGCACTTGATAGCTTTGACTCGCCACGCCAAGAGAGCACGGTGCTCGCCAATCGCGGTGTGCATCCGGGCGCCCCCTTGCGGTGCGCCGCGCTCCGTTTCGGAGCGAATCTGCGTGCATCCGGACGGCAGCACAGACCATGCACCATGATATTCCCAATCGTGCGTGACGAGCCGATTCCGGGAATCGCTCTTGTGCACGGTGGACGTCGGGTGCGCACCGAAAGAGACGCCGCGCGGCGCGTGAGATAATCGCGCAATGAGCGTGCTGCCAACCGATCTGCGCCCGCAGGCCGAGCTCGCGTCAGACAGCGTGGCCGTTCTCGCGCAGCTCACGTCCCGTCTTTCCGAGCCCGACCAGGCACTCGTCGCGTGCGCCCTCAACCTCGCCCGTGACCAGCTCGCGGGACGGGAAACCGCCGACGGCGAGCCGGCATTCGCTCACGCCGTCGGCACCGCGAGCGTGCTGACCGGTCTGCCGTTGACGGGGAGTGCGGTCGCCGCTGCCCTGTTGCACGACCTGCCCGACTTTCTTGCGCGAAGCCACGAGACGCTGCGGGAGGCCGTCGGCCCGGACGTGGCGAGCCTGGTCGATGGCGTGGCCCGCATGAGCCAGATCCAGGCTCTGACCGGCGGTGTCGCGCCCGGTGCGAGCCGCCATGACGGCACGCAACTCGAGGCGCTGCGCAAGATGCTCCTCGCGATGGTGCAGGACATCCGTGTGGTCCTCATCCGACTCGCGGAGCAGACCCAGCGCCTGCGCTTCCTGGTCAAGTCCGACGCGGAAGCACGCCGTCACGCAGCCGCGCGCGAAACCCTCGATCTCCTCGCGCCGCTCGCCAACCGGCTCGGCGTCTGGCAGTTCAAGTGGGAGCTCGAGGATCTCTCCTTCCGTATCCTGGAGCCCGATGTCTACAAGAAGGTGGCGCGCCAGCTCGACGAGAAGCGCGTCGATCGGGAGCGCTACATCGATGAAGCGATCGCGCTCCTGAAGCGCGAGCTCGCCGCAGCGGGCATCGCAGGCGACATCAGCGGCCGGCCCAAGCATATCTACAGCATCTGGAAGAAGATGCGGCACAAGTCGGTCGACTTTGCGGAGATCTACGACGCCCGCGCGGTGCGGGTGCTGGTGCCGGAAGTACGGGATTGCTACGCGGTGCTCGGCACCGTGCACAATCTCTGGACGCCGCTGCCGAAGGAGTTCGACGACTACATCGCGAAGCCAAAGCCGAACGGCTACCGCTCGCTGCATACCGCGGTCATCGGTCCCGACGGCCGCGTGCTGGAGGTGCAGATCCGCACTCAGGAAATGCACCGGCACGCCGAGCTGGGGGTCGCCGCGCATTGGCGCTACAAGGAGGGCGGCGGGGGGCGCGACTCGTCCTACGACGAGAAGATCGCGTGGCTGCGCCAGATACTCGAATGGCCGGACGAAGTTCCCGATTCCGCCGAGATCGCGGAGCAGTTCAAGACCGAGCTCTTTCGCGACACCGTCTACGTGTTCACGCCCCAGGGACAGGTGATTGCGCTGCCGCGCGGCGCCACCCCGGTCGATTTCGCCTACCACGTGCATACGGAGCTCGGCCATCGCTGCCGCGGCGCCAAGGTCGACGGTGCCATGGTGCCGTTGAACTACGTGCTCGCAAACGGGCAGCGGGTGGAGATCGTCTCCGCCAAGTCCGGCGGCCCCTCGCGCGACTGGCTGAACCCGCTGCTGCGCTATATCGCGAGCCCGCGCGCGCGCTCCAAGGTCCGCCAGTGGTTCAACAGCCAGAACGTGCAGTCCGCTGTTACCCTCGGACGCGCCACGGTGGAGCGCGAGGCACATCGCATCGGCGTGGCGCTGCCCGCCCTGGAGGAACTCGCACAGCGGCTCGGCTTCGGGAAGATCGAGGACTGTCTCGTCGCGGTGGGGCGCGGCGAGGTCGGGGTGCGTCAGCTCCAGGTCGCGCTGCGGGGCGAGACCGAACCGAAAGCGCAGGACGAGGCGTCCATCGTCCCGGGACGCGCCCGTGCGACGGGGAAAGGCGGCGGCGTGCTGGTCGTGGGGGTGGAAAATCTGCTCACCGCGCTCGGAAAGTGCTGCAAGCCGGCGCCGCCGGACGAGATCATCGGCTTCGTCACGCGGGGGCGCGGTGTCACGGTGCATCGGCGCGACTGCCGCAACCTGCGCTCGATGCCGGACGAGCGCATGATCGAGGCCGAGTGGGGGCGCACGGAGGGCCAGCACTTTCCCATCGATATTCGCATCGAGGCGCGCGATCGTCAGGGGCTCCTGCGCGATATCTCGGAAATCCTGTCGCGCGAGCGTATCAACGTCACCGCCACCGACACCCTGAGCCGGGGCGACTTCGCCGCCATGGGTTTCACCGTGGAGGTCGAAGGGGTGGATCAGCTCACCCGGGTGCTGGGTCTCATCCGGGAAGTTACGGGGGTCACCCGTGCGCAGCGGAGTTAGGCACGTGAAATTGAACGTGCCCCGCGTTTTCTATACACTTGCGACCCTTGCAGGCGCGTAGCTCAGCTGGTTAGAGCACCACCTTGACATGGTGGGGGTCGTTGGTTCGA
>JAEUMX010000450.1 GCA_016791285.1 Burkholderiales bacterium | reverse complement strand
TCTCCCCTTCCTGGGCGGCATCACCGGCAATTCGGACTTCGTGTTCCGCGAGATCCTCAAGACCTGGGAGGGCCACCCCGTGCCCGGTCTGAGTCGCACCCAGTTCCTGCGCCTGGCCGAGCCCTGGGTGAGCGGCACCGGCGCGCTCGCGAACCTGCTGCGCGGCACCTTGGCCGACACACCCGATGTGTTCGTCTCGTACCGGCGCAGCGACGCACCGGCGGCGGCCGGACGGCTCGCGCACGATCTCGCCGAGCACTTCGGACGGCGCCGGGTGTTCCTCGACATCCAGGGCATCGCGCCCAGCCGGGCCTGGGATCAATCCATCGACAGCGGACTGCAGCACTGCCAGGTGGGCGTCGTCGTTATCGGCCGCCAGTGGCTGGCTCCCGGACGGGAGGGCCAGGTCTCCCGGCTGCACGAGAAGGACGACGAGGTTCGCCGGGAAGTCGCGGAACTGCTTCGCCTCAAGAAGGCGATCTTCCCGGTGCTGGTCGAGGGAGCGCGGCTGCCGGAGGCGTTGGATCTGCCCGACCCGCTCGTTCCGCTGCTGCGGTTTCAGGCGACCGCCATCGACAACGGTAGCTGGGAGGTGACGATGAACATCCTGATCCGGGAAATGGAGACCGTCATCCAGAGCACGACCGTGCCGCGTCGCGAAAAACCGACCGCCGCCAACATCGCCGGACCGCAGGCCCCTGATACGGCCATGCCCGAGCCCCGGATCCCGGACGAGCCGCGACTTGGGGCGCTGGAGCTGCGCTCACCCGCCGTCGCGCCTCAGGCGGCTGGCGCCGGACCGCGGCGGCGGGAGGGTTAAGGAACGGGCAAGGGCGCGGCAGGCGACGCCACCGCCCCTACCCCCGGGGGGCCCCGCCGCAAGACTCAAAAGAACGACCCGGAAATCGCCCGCGCGCAGAATGCCATCAGCGGCTGCGGGAGAACGCCGAAGACGAGCAGCGCGAGGCCGTTCACGCCGAGCAGGAGCTTCACTTCGGGGTGGGGCGTGATCTCGGTGGTGGCGACCGGCGCGTCGAAGTACATGAGCTTCACCACCCGCAGGTAGTAGAACGCACCGATGAGCGAGAAGATCACGGCGAACACGGCGAGCCAGACGTAGCCCGCGTCGATCACCGCCGAGAGCACGGAGAGCTTGGCATAGAGCCCGACGGTGGGCGGCACGCCGGCAAGCGAGAACATGGCGAGCAGCATGACGAACGCGTGCCAGGGGTTGCGCTGGTTGAGGCCCCTGAAGTCCTCGAGATTCTCGGCCTCGAACCCGTCCCGGGAGAGCACCATGATCACGCCGAAGGCGACGAGCGTCATCAGCACATAGGTGACGACGTAGAACATGGCGGCGCTGAACCCGTCCGTGGTGCCGCTCAGGATGCCGAGCAGCACGAAGCCCATGTGCGAGATGGTGGAATAGGCGAGCATGCGCTTGATGTTCGTCTGCGCGATCGCCGCGACGTTGCCGAGCACGAGCGACAGGGCCGCCAGGATGATCAGCATGTCGCTCCAGTCGGGCGCGAGCCCCGGCAGCGCTTCGACCAGGAGCCGCATCACGAAGCCGAAGGCCGCGAGCTTCGGAGCAGAGCCGATGAAGAGCGTGACCGCGGTCGGCGCGCCCTGGTAGACGTCCGGCACCCACATGTGGAACGGTACGGCGCCCAGCTTGAAGCCGATGCCGGCGACCACGAAGACGAGCCCGAACACGAGCACCGGCCCGGCGGCTTCGCCGTTGTCGATCACCGCCGCCACCTCGCCGATGTCGAGACTGCCAGTCGCCCCGTACAGCATCGACATCCCGTACAGCAGCATGCCGGAGGCAAGCGCGCCGAGCACGAAGTACTTCATCGCGGCCTCGACGGCGGTCGGCTCGTCGCGGCGCAGAGCGACCATGGCATAGAGCGACAGGGTCATGAGCTCAAGCCCCAGATACAGAGTCAGGAAATGACCTGCCGAGATCATCACCATCATGCCGATGGTCGCGAAGAGCGAGAGCGCGAAGAACTCGCCCCGCAGCATGCCGCGCAGGCGCACGTACTCCCGCGAGTACACCAGCACGGCTGCGACGGCGGCATACACCGCGAGCTTGAGCGCGTCGGCCATCGGATCGTCGACGAACATGTCGTTCAGTGTGTACTGCGGCTCGGGAGTCGCGGTGAGCAAGGTGATGAGCGCTGCCCCCGCGAGCGAGAAGAGCGCGAGACCGTAACCCACGCCACGGCGCGTATCGTCCACGAAAAGGTCCGTGATCAGCAACACCGACACCATGAGCAGGAGGAAGATCTCCGGCAGCGCGGGCAAGAGGTCCGGCATCGGGTTCGTCATGATCGATCTCGCTGAGACAACCTGTTAGAGGGGTAGCTTGCTCCTCGCCACGTGGGCGAGCAGTTCGTTGACGGAAGTGTGCATCATCTCGGTGAGCGGAAACGGATAGATGCCGATCGCCAGCACGGCCAGGGCCGCAAGCGCCAGCACCAGGGTCTCGCGCGACCCGATGTCCTGCATCTTGGCGACGTGTTCGTTGGCGATCGCTCCGAAGACCAGACGCTTGTACATCCAGAGCGTGTAGGCGGCGCCCAATATGAGCGTGGTCGCGGCTGCGGCGGCATAGAAGAAGCTCACCTTCATCGCACCCATCACGACTATGAATTCGCCGACGAAGCCACTCGTCCCCGGCAGGCCCGAGTTCGCCATCGCAAAGAGCATGAAGAAGGCGGCGAACACCGGCATCGTGTGCACCACGCCTCCGTAATCCGCGATGAGGTGGGTGTGCATACGCTCGTAGAGGACGCCCACGCAGAGAAACAGTGCACCCGAGACGAAGCCGTGAGACACCATCTGGATCACCGCGCCCTCGAGCCCCGGCGCGTTGAAGAGGAAGGTGCCGAGCGTGACGAACCCCATGTGCGAGATCGACGAGTACGCGATCAGCCGCTTCATGTCCGTCTGCACGATCGCGACCAGGCAGATGTAGACGATGGAGATCAGCGACAGGCCGATCATCAGGCCGGCGAGCTTGTGGCTCGCGTCGGGCAGGATCGGGAGCGAAAAGCGAATGAAGCCGTACGCTCCCAGTTTCAGCATGAGCGCCGCCAGGACCACGGAGCCGCCGGTGGGGGCCTCCGGGTGCGCGTCGGGCAGCCACGTGTGCACCGGCCACATCGGCACCTTGACCGAGAACGCGGCGAAGAACGCGAGGAAGAGCAGGATCTGCGTGCTCATCGCGATCGGCAGCCGATACCAGTCGAGGATGGAGAAGCTGCCGCCCGACACGTTGTAGAGGTAGATGAACGCCACGAGCGTGAGCAGCGAGCCGAGCAGCGTGTAGAGGAAGAACTTGAGGGCGGCATAGACGCGGTTCTCGCCGCCCCACACGCCGATGATGATGAACATCGGGATCAGCGTGGCCTCGAAGAAGACGTAGAAGAGCAGACCGTCGAGGGCCGAGAAGACGCCGTTCATGAGACCCGAGAGGATCAGGAACGACGCCATGTACTGCGCCACCCGCGTCTGGATCACCTGCCAGCCGGCCAGCACCACCAGCACCGTCGTGAAACAGTTGAGCAGGATCAGCGGCGTCGAGATGCCGTCGACCCCGAGATGGTAGTTGACGTTGAACCGTTCGATCCATGGCGCGAGCTCCGCGAACTGGAAGCCCGTCTGCGCGCGGTCGAGGTGGGTGTACAGGGGGATCGCGACCAGGAATCCGCCGACGGCGCCAACGAGAGCGAGCAGGCGGGCGAGCGGCGCGTTGCGGTCGTTGCCGGTAAAGAGCACGACGATGCCAGCCAGGATCGGGAACCAGATGACGGTGCTGAGAAGGGGCAGGCCGAGGATCATGTGTACGCTGCTGTGATGGGGGTCGGAAATCCGTCGCGCGGCTCAGGCCCGGTTGAACCAGAGGGTGAGCAGGAGCACCACGCCGATGATCATCGTGAAGGCGTAGGTATAGATATAACCGGTCTGCAGGTGGCGGCTCAACTTGGCGAACCAGCCGACCACCCGCGCGGAGCCGTTGACGAGAAGACCGTCGATAAGCGTCATGTCGCCGACTTTCCAGAGGCCGTTGCCGGTGCCGATCGCGCCGCCGGCGAAGACGCGCTGGTTGAAGTCGTCGAATCCGTACTTGTTCTCGAGGATGCGCGTGATGAACCCGAACCGCTCGCGCAGCCGGCCCGGCAGCTCGGGATTCACGATGTACAGGTAGAACGCGGTGGCAAT
>JAEUMX010000430.1 GCA_016791285.1 Burkholderiales bacterium | reverse complement strand
CTGCCGCGGCGATCGGCTTGTAGTCGCGACCCTCCGCGTGCGCCTTGGCGATGCTGAGCAATCCGTCGCACCACGCCTGCTGTGCTGCGTCGACTTCCTTCACCGTGAGTGCGGCGGCAGAGGTCGCGGCGTCCGTCTTCGCCGCGTGGTGAGGCGTCGCGCATCCGAGCACGAGAAGAGTGCCGACACCCGCGCCGATCCAGCTCGTCAATCTTGAACAATTCATGGAATGGAGTCCTGTCGTGGTTGGTGGAAGAAACGCCTTGCATGTTGGTCCAGTCGGAGCCGACGCCGATCGTGCAGAGCGGTCGGCCAGCGCGGCGTGGATCGCCGCACGGATTCCGGCATCGGCAGCTTACGCGAATCGCAGGATGGCGGCGAGGCTCCCGCTGCCGGGGATGTCGGCGCGACGCACGCCGAGGACGCGCGCGCCGGACAGGAAGGCACGCCCCGCGATCTCGTCCACCACCCCGTAGCTGTCCGCGCAGGGACCGTCCTTGAGCGCGATGCTGCCGTCGTCGGCGACGGTGCCCGGCACCACTTCGTCGATGTCCACGAGCAGCGTGTCGATCGCGCCGAAGGTCGCCGCACGTGCGGCTTGCGCGATGTCGGTAGTCGTGCGCCCGACCTTCGCGCGAACTTCGAAGAGCCGGTGCAGCGCATCGAGCTCGCTGCCATACAGGGCATCGAGGATGCCCCGCGCCCCCGCGGCAAGATCGGCGTCGCTCGTGGTGTCGGAATTGCCGCCAATGCTCTGCGCGACGAGGTGCGGATAGCTGTTTACCGAGCGGTAGATGCCATCGAGTGGTTCGTTCGCCGCCAGGATCAGCGGCGTCTCGCGGCCGTGAACGAGGCCGCGCAGGGCGTGATCGACCTGGCGCGCATACTGGCGCAGTCGCACTTTCTGCCCCTCCGATCCGTGTATCCGACCCTTCTGCGAGCGGTCGAGCACGGTCGCCTTGCCGACCGCGCTGGCAGCATCGGTGGGCATGCCCTCGACCTTCACCGTCGCGGCCGGAAGATCGCCCGAAACTTCCACCACCCGCACCGCGTTCTGCGACAGCGCGAGCACGTAGGCGGTCTGCGGCCAGGTGACGCTGCGCAGCAGCGGCTTCAGGTGGAATCGATCCGACGCCTCGACCAGTGCGGTCAGCGTGTTGGGAAGCCGGAACGTCACCATGCGCTCGGGCGTGGCGAAGACCGCGAGGCTGCGCGCCTGAAAGCGCCAGAACTCGCCGTCCTCGACGAGATCGTCGATGGCTTCCTCGATCGGCCACAGGTCGCGCTTCGCGGCGTCCACCGCACGGAATTGATCGAGCCCCTCCTTCGCGAGGTTCTTGAGCGCGATGCGATCGGCCTGCGCGTCCTGCGTGACGGGTGTCGTCGGCAAATACAGGGACAGACAGACAGGCTCGCGATGCGCGATCAGCTGTTCGATCTCGGAGCGGTGAGGTATGTCGACGTAGAGCATCGTAATGGATCTTCGATGATATTCAGGTGCCGGCTTCGACCGCGGTGACCATGCCCTTCAACCCGCTGCTCGAGCGGATGATGAATTTCTCCAGCTCGATCACCAGGAAGAACACGAAGCCGCCCGCGATCAGCCACGGCCAGACGTAGAACGGGACCGCTTCATTGCCGAACAGCGCCTGCAGCGGCGGCGCATAGGTGAAGAGCAGCTGCAGGATGATCACCGCGCCGATGCCCAGGGCGACGAACTTGTTCTCCAGATGTCCCTTGATCGAAAGCGAGCTGTCGATCAGGTAACGGCTGTTCAGCAGGAAGAAACACTGCCCGATGGTGATGGCGTTGACCGCGACGGTGCGCGCGAGCTCGTCGGAGGCGTTCTGCCCCTTCATCCAGAAGAACGCCCACAGCGTGAACGCGAGCAGAGTCAAGCCGACGAAGATCACGCGCCAGATGCCGAAGCCGGTCAGGATCGGCCGGTCGACCGCGCGCGGCGGCCGGCTCATCACGTCGAGCTCGTGCGGCTCGAAGCAGATCGCGAGTCCCAGCGCGACCGAGGTCACCATGTTGACCCACAGCACTTGCGGCGCCGTGATCGGCAGCGTGAAGCCGACGAAAATGGCGACCGCGATCACCAGCGCCTGCGCGACGTTGGTGGGGAACAGGAAGAGGATCGCCTTCTCGATGTTGTTGTAGACGGTGCGCCCTTCCTTGACCGCGGCGCTGATCGAGGCGAAGTTGTCGTCGGCGAGGATCATGTCCGCCGCCTCCTTCGTCACCTCGGTGCCCTTGATGCCCATGGCAACCCCGATGTCGGCCTGCTTCAGTGATGGCGCGTCGTTCACGCCGTCGCCGGTCATGGCGCAGATCTGCCGGTTCGCCTGCACCGCCTTCACCAGCCGCAGCTTGTGCTCGGGGCTGGTGCGGGCGAAGACGTCGACGTCGCGCACGGCTTCCTGCAGCGCGGCCTCGTTCATCTCCTCGATCTGGGCGCCGGTGATCGCGGTCTTGCCGTCGCCGATGCCCAGCATCTTGGCGATGGCCGCGGCGGTGATCTTGTGGTCGCCGGTGATCATCGTCACCCGGATGCCGCCGCCGTGGCATTCCTTCACCGCCTCGATCGCCTCCTGGCGCGGCGGATCGAGCAGACCCAGGAGCCCGATCAGCACCAGGTTCCGCGGCAGGTCGGCCGGGCTGATGCTGCCCGCATTGACCCCCGGATTTTCGAGCCACGCGAGCCCGAGCACGCGCTCGCCCTGGCCGGCGAACTTGTCCGAGACTTTCTGGAAATGATCGCGATCGAGCGGCGCGGCCGTGCCGTCGGCGAGCTGCTGGCGGTCGCAGGCGACCATGATCACTTCGGGCGCGCCCTTGACGAACAGCACCTCCTTGCCGTCGGCGCCCTTGTGCAGGGTGGCCATGAACTTGTGCTCGGATTCGAACGGGATCGCGCCGATGCGGGGATAGGCCTTCTGCTCGTCCTCGCGCTTCATGCCGACCTTGTTCGCGAACGGATAGAGGGCGCCTTCGGTGGGATCGCCCTCCACCTTCCACACGCCTTCGGCCTGAAAGAGCTCGGCGTCGTTGCACAAGAGCGAGTTGCGGCCGAGCAGTTCCAGGATCAGATTCTTCGGCGCAGGCTGCCCCCCCAGCTTGACCTCGCCCTCCGGCGCGTAGCCATTCCCGCTGACCTGGTACTCGGCCTGCGCGCTGGCCGCCGACACGACCATCATCTCCATCAGCGTGAGCGTGCCGGTCTTGTCCGAGCAGATGCGCGACACCGAGCCCAGCGTCTCCACCGCCGGCAGGCGGCGGATGATGGAGTGGCGGCTCGCCATGCGCTGCACGCCGATCGCCAGCGTGATGGTGATGAGCGCGGGCAATCCTTCGGGAATCAGCGACACGGCAATGCCGACGATCGCCTGGAACAGCTCGACGAAGTCCATCCCCATCACCCAGCGACCATAGGCGAACACGAGGACGCCCACGACGGCGACGGCCGCCGTGATGGTGTAGCCGAGCTTCTTGATCTGGCGCAGCAGCGGCGTCTCCAGCGCGCTCACGCCGGCGAGCAGCTGGTTGATCTTGCCAAGCTCGGTGTGGCTGCCGGTGGCGACCACCACGCCGGTGCCGCGGCCGGAGACGACCATCGTGCCGGAGAACACCATGCTGTCGCGGTCGCCCACGGTGGACTTCTCGGCAACCGGATCGGAACTCTTCTCCGCCGGCACCGACTCGCCGGTGAGCGCCGCCTCCTCGGTGCGCAGATTGTTGGCGTCGGCGAGCCGCAGATCCGCCGGCACCTTGTCGCCCGATTCCAGCAGCACGATGTCCCCCGGCACGAGCTCTTCTGCCGGCGTCATCCGTGCGTTGCCGCCGCGCACCGTCCGCGCTTCGGCCGAGAGCATGTTGCGGATCGAGTCGAGCGCCTTTTCGGCCTTGCCTTCCTGGATGAAGCCGAGCAGCGCGTTCAGCAGCACCACGCCGAAGATGATCCCCGCGTCGAGCCACAGGCCGAGCATGAGCTTGACGAAGCCGGCGCCGAGCAGCACGTAGACCAGGATGTTGTTGAGCTGCGAGAGGAAGCGAACGAATGGCCCGCGCTTCTTGCCTTCCGGCAGCCGGTTCGCCCCGTGCTGCTGCAGCCGGCGCTGCGCCTCGTCAGCGTCGAGTCCGCGGTCGACGCTGGTCGAAAGCTCCCGCAGGACCTTGTCGGTCGGCAGCGCGTGCCAGAGGGTATCGTCGCCGGCGGCGCCGGCGTTCGCTGCTACATCCATCTCGTTGCTCCGTAGTTGTTCGGGCGGCGGACCGCAGCGGCTAGAACTTCCAGTACAGCGGCGCGATGAAGGCTACCACCACGAGCCACCAGAGCCCGACCGGCAGGCCGTACTTCCAGTAGTCGCCGAACTTGTAGTCGCCGGGCCCGACCACCATCAGGTTGACCGGGGTCGCGACCGGCGTGAGCAGGGCCGCGTGCGCGCCGACGGTGACCGCGATGATCAGCGCCATCGGCGAGACGCCCATCTCGACGCCGGTCGCCACCGCGATCGGCAGCATGACCAGGGCTGCGGCGGTGTTGCTCATGACCGACGTGAGCGCGAACGTGACGAGGAACAGGCCCACGAGAATCGCGCGCGGACCCAAGGCGCCGACCAGCAGGATGAGCTGGTCGGCCAGCAGTTCGGCGGCGCCGGTCTTCCGCATCGCGGTGGCGAGCGGGATCATGCCGCCGACCAGGATGCAGGTATTCCAGTCGATGCCCTTGTACGCCTGGGGCACGGTGAGCACGCGCAGCAGCACCAGCGCCACCGAGCAGATCACGGCCACCAGCGCCGCCGGGAACCAGCCCCCGACCAGCATGACGATCAGCGCGACCAGCACCGCGAGCGCCTCCCAGGCTTTGTGGCCGAGCGGGATCGCCTGCCGGCGCACCACTTCGGGCGAGTCGACCGCCATCACCTGCGGGTCGGCGAGGTGCTTGTCGAGCGCCTGCCAGGTTCCCTGCAGTAGCAAATGGTCGCCGGCCATGAGCGCAATCGGCCCGGCCGCCTCCTGTTCGCCGGTGTGGTGCGTCGGTCCGGCCCGCACCTCCTCGCCCGCGCGCTGGATGGCGAGCACCATCAGGTCCCCGCCGCGCGCCGACATGCCCGGGAACACGGTCTGCCCGATCAACTTGGACCGCGGCGGGATCACCACTTCCGCCAGGCCGGAGCCCTTGTTGAACAGCGTCTGCGCGACGCCACCCAGTTCGTCGCCCGAGCTCAGTCCGAGATGCTGCTCCGCCGCCAACCGACCCAGCGGCTCGCGCTCGCCGCGCACCAGAATCACGTCGCCTTCGGCGATCGCCGGGCGCGCGAGGGGCTTGCCGCCTTCGCCTTCCTGAATGGCGACCAGGCTCAGGCCGGGATACGCCTTGAGATCGACCGCATCGCGCGGCTTGCCGACATAGGGCGAAGTGCCGCGCACGCGCAGGCCGTGCAGGCCGTCCTCGATCCGATACTGCTCGACGAGCGTCTGCGCGTGCGCGCTGAAGTCGGCGGGCAAGGACTCCCCGTTGCGCTTGGGCAGCAGGAAGTTCTTGGTGAGCAGCATGATGATCACCGAGCCGATGAAGATCGGCACGCCGGCCACCGCGAACTCGAAGAAGCCGATGCCGCCGTAGCCCGCCTCGGC
>JAEUMX010000408.1 GCA_016791285.1 Burkholderiales bacterium | reverse complement strand
AGCAGAACCTCGCCAACGAGGCCTTCCGCACCACCCCCGAGGTGTATCAGAAGCGCACCCAGGAAATGGTCGACAAGTACACGGTGCGCACCGAGACCGACCAGAAGATCCCGGTCGTGCGTCCCCCCGCCGGCAGCGACGTGTACCTCATCGCACGGCTGTGGCAATGGTGGCCGCTGCTCGAGTTCGAACAGGGTAAGACCTACCGCCTGCACCTCATGTCCATGGACTGGCTGCACGGCTTTTCGCTGCAGCCGGAGAACATCAACATCCAGGTCCATCCCGGGTACGACCACGTGGTGACGCTCACGCCGACCAGCGCGGGCACGTTCGGTATCGTCTGCAACGAGTATTGCGGTATCAACCACCACAACATGTCGAGCCGGATCTACGTGGTTCCGTAAGGGCGAGGGGAGAGACGATCATGGCAGTCAATCGAATGTTCCGGGTCTGCCCGACCTCTGGACTCAGGTTTCACGAGCCGGCGGAGGCGCTGATCAAGGTGAACGCCGTTGCCGCGGTGGTGTCGCTGCTGGTAGGCGGTATTCTCGCCATCGGTGTCACGCTCACGCGCTGGCAGGCCATCCACCTCCTCAACCCGGAGTGGTTCTACCTGTTCCTCACCGCGCACGGGCTGAACATGCTCGTGTTCTGGATCATCTTCTTCGAGGTGGCGGTGCTCTATTTCGCCTCGTCGACGCTGCTCGGCTGCCGTCTCGCCACGCCCCGCATCGCCTGGACGGCGTTCGCGCTCATGGTGATCGGCGCGGTCGTGAACAACTACGCGGTGTTCCGCGGCGATTCGAGCGTGATGTTCACTTCCTACGTGCCGATGGGTGCGCACCCGCTGTTCTACCTGGGTCTCATCCTGTTCGCGGTCGGCGCGCTCATCGCGTGCTTCGTGTTCTTCGGCACGCTGGTGGTGGCGCGCAACGAAAAGACCTACGTTGGCTCGGTGCCGCTCGTGACCTTCGGCGCCATCACCGCGGCGATCATCGCGGTGTTCACCATCGCCTCGGGCGCGATCATCCTGATACCGACCTTCCTGTGGTCGCTCGGGCTCATCAACTACGTCGATTCGCTCATGTACAAGGCGGTGTGGTGGGCGTTCGGCCACTCGTCGCAGCAGATCAACGTGTCCGCCCACGTGTCCGTCTGGTATGCCATCGCGGCGATCGTGTTCGGAGCCAAACCGCTGTCGGAGAAGGTAAGCCGCGGGGCGTTCTTCCTCTACATTCTGTTCCTGCAGCTCGCGAGCGCGCACCATCTGCTCGTCGACCCGGGTCTCACCTCGAGCTGGAAGATCTTCAACACGAGCTACGCGATGTATCTGGCGGTCCTCGCCTCGATGGTGCACGGCCTGACGGTGCCCGGTGCGATCGAGGTCGCGCAACGCAAGAAGGGCTTCACCAAGGGCTTGTTCGAGTGGCTGCGCAAGGCGCCGTGGGGCAACCCGATTTTCGCCGGCATGTTCATCTCGCTGGTTGGATTCGGCTTCCTGGGCGGCATCTCGGGCGTCATGATGGGCACCGAGCAGCTCAACCTCATCATTCACAACACGATCTACGTCCCCGGTCACTTCCACGCCACCGTGGTGGTCGGTACCACGCTCGCGTTCATGGCGATCACCTACTTCCTCATCCCGGTGCTGTTCCGCCGCAAGATGATGTTCGAGGGGCTGGCGAAGTACCAGGTCTATCTGTTCGGGATCGGCATGAGTTCCTTCGCGCTCTTCATGATGGGCGCCGGAACGCTCGGCGTGCCGCGCCGCCACTGGGACATGGGTTTTGCCAACGCCCTTCTGCCGTGGGAGTTCCCCGGCACCGCCTGGCTCATGATGGCGCTGATGGGGGTGAGCGCGCTGGTGGCCTTTGTCGGCGGCGCGATCTACCTGCTCATCACGGTCGGCTCCGTATTCTTCGGCAAACGGATCGAGACGCCCGGATTCAAGCACGTATCGGCGCACGAGGGCATCGCTCCGCTGCCGGCCGCCTTCTCGCCCGAGCCGGAAGTGCACGTCGTCGGCGGGAGCGTGGCAGGGTTCGTCGCGCCGGGGACGTTCGTGCTGGCGATCATCTTCCTCGTCTCGTTCGTGCTGTACTACTTCGTCAACTGGAAGTACCTGTCCACGGTCTGGCCGTTGAGCTGACACGGAGGAGATGCGCGATGGACGTCGCCCGCCCTGTCACTGCGCCGCTGCCATCCTCGGAGCGGCTGGACCTCGCCGCGGCAGCCAAGCTGCTCTACAAGGTCTTCAAGCTCAGGATCGGGCTGCTGATCGGCTTCACCGCGCTCGCGGGATTCGCCGTCACGCCGGGACCTTCGCCGGGCGCGGCCAAGGTGTTCGTGCTGGTCCTGGCGACGGTCATCTCCTCCGCTGCGGCCGGCGCGTTCAACCAGTACGTCGAGCGCGACCTCGACGTGCAGATGACGCGCACGCGCCGGCGTCCCTTCGTGACCGGGGCGCTCACCCACGGTCCAGCCTGGCTGTGGCTGATGGCTCTGATGACGGTCGGGTCGGTCGGCGCGGCTGCGCTGGTCGTGAACCCGGTCTCCGCGCTGTATGTGTTTCTCGGGGCGTTCTTCTACGCCGTCGTCTACACCGTGTGGCTGAAGCGCCGCACGTGGTGGAACATCGTGATCGGGGGGCTGGCGGGCAGCTTCGCCGTGCTCGCGGGCGCTGCGGCGGTCACGCCATCGCTGAGCCCGGAGGCGATCTGGCTCGCGGTGGTGCTCTTCCTCTGGACGCCGCCGCACTTCTGGAGCCTCGCCATGATTCACGAGAAGGACTACGCGGCCGCCGGCGTGCCAATGCTGCCCGTGGTGTTCGGCTTCGACCGCAGCGCGCGCATCGTCTTCGCGAATACCGTGCTTCTGGTCGCCGCGTCGATCGTCCCGTTCTGCTATGGCATGGGATGGATCTATCTCGGCGGCGCCGTGCTCGCCGGCGGCTACTTCCTGTTCAAGAGCCTGCGCCTCGCGCGCGCACCGAGCCGCGCCACCGCCGCGCAGTCGTTCGGGGCATCGCTCGTGCATCTCTCCGTCCTGCTCGTCGGGGTGATGGTCGACGCCGCCGTGAGATGAACGTGCGCGCCGCGGCCCTCGCCGCGGTCTTCGGTATCCTCGCGACGCTTTGCAATCCGCTGCACGCGGCGGACGGAGCCGGCGCGTCGCCCCTGGACGAGCGCAAGGCGCTCGACTTCAGCCGCAGCGTCATCGGCAAGCCGATCGGCGATTACGCGCTCGTCGACCGCGATGGGCACTCGGTGCGCCTCTCGCGCTACCGGGGCAAGCCGCTGCTGGTGAGTTTCATCTACACCGGCTGCTTCCAGGTCTGTCCGACCACCACGAAGTTCCTCGCGAAAGCGGTTGCGGCAGCGAAGGACGCACTCGGCGAGGCGAGCTTCAATGTCGTAAGCATCGGCTTCAACCTGCCGTTCGACACGCCGTCTGCCATGCGGACCTTCGCGAAGCAGCAGGGAATCACGGCGAAGAACTGGGAATTCCTGAGTCCGGACCCCGCCACGCTTGAAGCGCTGACGCAGGACTTCGGGTTTCTCTACTATCCGACGCCAAAGGGTTACGATCACCTGATCCAGGTGACGCTGGTCGATGCGCAGGGGCGCGTGTACCGGCAGATCTACGGCGACTCGTTCGAGCTGCCGATGCTGGTGGCGCCCATGAAGGAACTCGTCACCGGTACGCCCACGCCGCTCGGCGACCTCGCCGCGTTCGCGGAGCGGGTGCGCATCCTCTGTACCGTGTACGACCCTGCCTCGGGCAGGTATCGTCTCAACTACGCGGTGGTGATCGAGCTCATCGTCGGCGCGGGCATCATCGGATTCGGCGTCTTCTCCCTCCTGGCGGAGTGGCGAAAGCACAAGCGCACCGCGCCGCGGCTAGGGTCGTCCTGAGGTTGCACATGACGCGGGATACCTTGGTAAGACTGCCATCTGTCGTCCAACGTCGTTATATGCCAGCCTTATAGCTTGCGGAACGGCCGCGAGCACTCTGGAACAAGCGGCTGCAGGTCGGAGAGGCGGTTGATGTTCGGCACGCAGGATGATGACTGCGATGGACAAAGCCGGAGGATTCTGCTGAAAGGACAGATTGCGATCGGCCGTGACGAGAACGTTGAATTCCGTCGCCGAGTCCATATACGAGGGGTTTACCCGTCACCTGCGGGGCGGACAGCGCTACAAGGAGATGCAGGCATTCGCCTTGACGCGGAGCACCGCTTCCTGCTGGAACCTAGCCCGACTTCCGCTATTCGGCGTTGAGTTTGCTGATTTTGGCGCGCGGGTCGATTCTAAGTTTCTGATTGGCTGAGGCGCGGCTCGGCGAAGGCGGCCGAGATCGCGTGTAGTGAAGACCTTGGTTCTTGCGGGTAGGCGATGCGTGCGGAATACTGCACGCATGTTTTTGCGCGCGACCACACGCAAGAAGGACGGCAAGGTCCACCGCTACTGGAGCGTGGTGGAGAACCGCCGGGTCAAGGGTGCTCGGGTGGTGCAACGCCACGTGCTGTACTTGGGCGAGATCAATGACGCGCAGCGCGCGGCCTGGTGCAAGAGCCTGGAGGTGCTGGAGGAAGACGGAGCACGGCGCCGGCAGATGGCGATCTTCCCGGAGGATCGAGAAGCCCCGGAGTTATCGTGTGCGGTGGTGCGGGTCAAGCTCGATGGGATGCGCCTTGAGCGGGCGCGCCAGTGGGGTGCGTGCTGGCTGGGGCTTGAGCTATGGGGATGGCTTGCGCTTGATGCGTTCTGGGGAACGCGGCTGGTGCGCTCGCGCAAGGGCACCGAGTGGCTGCATGTACTGAAGACGCTGTCGGTATATCGGTTGCTGGATCCGGGCAGTGAGTGGCGGCTGCACCGTCAGTGGTTCGATCGTAGCGCCATGGGGGATTTGCTCGGCGAGGACATCGCGATCGTGCAGCCCGGCACGCTGTATCGGTGTCTGGACAAGCTGCTCGAACACAAGCAGGCGCTGTTCTCGCATCTGAGGAATCGCTGGGAGACGCTGTTTGGGGCGAGCTTCGAGGTGTTGCTCTACGATCTGACGAGCACGTACTTCGAGTGCGATGTACCGGAGGCAGACGGACTTCGGCGCTTCGGCTACAGCCGTGACAAGCGCTCGGACTGCGTGCAGGTGGTGATCGCGTTGATCGTGACGCCACAGGGCTTTCCGCTGGCCTATGAGGTGATGGCGGGCAACACGGCGGACTGCACGACGCTGGAGGGGTTTGTCGAGAAGATCCAGGCGCAGTATGGGCGAGCCGAGCGCGTCTGGGTGATGGACCGCGGTATTCCAACCGAGGCGGTGCTGGAGAAGTTACGTGCCGCTGATGTGTCGGTACGCTACCTTGTGGGCACGCCGGAGGGGCGACTTACGGCGCTGGAGCAGGCGTTCTTGGATCAACCCTGGGTGCAGGCGCGCGAGCGGGTACAGGTGAAGCTGCCCGAAGACAAGGGAGAGCTCTATGTGCTGGCGCATAGCGAGCAGCGAGTGGACAAGGAGCGCGCGATGCGCCGGCGGGCGCTACGAGGCCTGCTCCAGCGTCTGACCGAGCTCAGAGCACAGAAGCTCGCACGCGATGCGCTGCTCATGAAACTCGGCGCAGCGAAGAAGCAAGCCGGTCGTGCGTACGCGCTGGTGGATATCGAGCTACCGCCCAAAGGACAGCGCGCGCGAACCCAGAGCTTCAACTTCACACTGAACCGAGCGAAACTGCGCACCGTGCGCCGGCGCGAGGGCCGTTACCTGCTGCGCACCAATCTCACCGAGCATGATCCGGCCACGCTGTGGTCGTTTTACATCCAGCTCACCGAGGTCGAGCAAGCCTTCAAGGAGCTGAAGACCGACCTGGCGATTCGCCCGATCTACCACCAGAAGGACAGCCGCATCGAGGCGCACATCTTCGTCGCCTTTCTCGCCTACTGCCTGCAGGTGACCCTCAAAGCGAGGCTCACGCCGCTGGCCGCTGGGCTTACGCCCCGAGCGGTGCTGGAGAAATTCGCCGCCATGCAGATGCTCGACGTGCACCTACCCACCACCGACGGGCGCGAACTGGTGCTCACGCGCCACACCGAACCGGATGCAGAGCTGCGTCTGTTGCTCGCGCACATGAAGCTTCGTCTACCGCAACAACCACCGCCGAAGATTCGCGCCCCGCAGCCCGAGCTCGCCCTCGCAGGCCTGCCGGTGTAGTGCAGACCTACGATAGTCGCCTCGATGAAGATCAGTTACTTACCCACCCCCTTACCCGCGAATAGCGGAAGACGGGCTAGCCTTGTACGACGCGATGAGTTCCAGCACCGCCTTCTCTGCCGCGGCGCTGTGCGGATGAACGAGGCTGAGCACGTACGAAGACTCCCGCACGACAGCACCGGAGGCCGAGCGCCACTGGCCGGAAGCTTACCAAGCGGTTAGGCCGGCAGGGAATCTTGGCGTAACGGTTTCACTGAGGAATTGCGCCCAGTCTTCTGGTGTGACGCGCCCGGATGGTTTGTCCGTTCCGAAGTACAGCAACTCCTGGACAGCTGCGTCTTGACCGTTCGGGCAAGCCGGCGAAGGCATTGATCCGCAGGCAGAAAGCGTGACGAGGAAGGGCAGGACGGCAAGGCTGCAAAGGCTGCGCACGATCGCAGGGGAGGTTGGTGTGGCTGACCTTCGCCACCGTGGTCACATCGACGGTATTGCCCGGGAACACCCAGTGACGCACCGGAAAGCCCTCACGGGTGAGGGCCAGACCGATCACGATCTGGGGTGCATCGCTCCGGCCGTTCTTCGAATGGCCGCGCTGGCGCGGCGCGGCGTAGCGCTTGCGCCCAGCCGCCCGGCGGCCGTGCATCACCCCCTCGGGGCCGACGCCCTGATCCTCTTCGTCGATCTCGAAGTGTAGCGAGGTGGTGTC
>JAEUMX010000407.1 GCA_016791285.1 Burkholderiales bacterium | reverse complement strand
TTCCGCAACTCCCGCAACGCCACCGACAGCATCGCCGCGTCGGTCGTCGCCATCGCACGCAGTTCCGCGAGCAGGCGGGTCGCTCGCTCCACCGCACCGCTGTTTGCCTTCTTCCAGCGCGCGACCAACTCCGGCGCCTCGCCGTCCGCGCCCGCCGCGAGCACATTCGCCGTGACGCTCTTCTGCAGTCCCGACAGGTCGTCGTGCATGGCCCCTTTCGCAAGCGTCTGCCAGTAGCTCTCGGCCGGCAGCGCGGCGATGCGATCCTGCAGCCAGGGGACGTTCAGCTCGCTCGCCACCGCGAAGTACGCGCGCGCCACCGCCTCCACTGGCCGCCCCGTGGCGCTCGCGACCTCCGCCATGTCGAGTGCGGCGTACAGGGTGTCCCCCGCCACCACGCGCCGCGCGATGTCTTCCGGCACCCCCTGCTCCGCAAAACGCCCGACACGCGCTGCGTGCCCACCTTCGTCGAGAATCGGGTCGAGGCAGCGGTAGACCGATTCCACGGCCGGCGCGAAGTGCTCGATCGTCGCCCCCATCTCGTCGTGCAGGCGGCGTGCGCGCAGGAACC
The DNA here is from genome assembly GCA_016791285.1 of Burkholderiales bacterium. The sequence continues at coordinate 3,964 of JAEUMX010000407.1, read as the reverse complement.
ACAACGTCGCGCGCGAGATGAGACGATCGGACTCGATCAGCATCTCCGACTGCACGCTATCCGGCACCTTGTTGTCGAGCGCCTCGATCGATTGCCACAGCGGCACCAAGCCGAACACCTCGCGCGTGAGCAGGTACGCGCGGACAATCGCCGGAGGTCGCTCGCCGCTCGCCTCGACGATGCGGTGCACGAACGTCGCGCCGACGCGGTTCACCATGCTGTTCAGGAGATGGGTGGCGATGATCTCGCGCCGGAGCGGATGGCGCGGCATGTACGACGCGTGGGTCTTGCGCACGGCGGTCGGAAAGTACCGCTCGAGCGCGGTCGCGCACCACGGGTCGTCGGGAACGCTGGAGGCGAGCAATTCGTCGTACAGCCAGATCTTGCTGTACGCGAGCAGCACCGCCCGCTCGGGATTCACGAGTCCAAGTCCCCGCGCCCGCCGCGTGGCGATCTCCTCGTCGTCCGGCAGGAATTCCAGCGCGCGCTTCAACCGCCCGGCCTTCTCGAGGAACTGGATGAAGCGCTGCTCGCCGTCCAGCAATCGTGGCGCGAGACGGCCGGCCACGGAGAGTGCCTGGGTCTGGAAGTAGTTGTCGCGCAGCACGAGCTGACCCACTTCGTTCGTCATCGAAGCGAGCAGGGCATTGCGCTGCTTCTCGGTGAGCTCGCCCTCCGCCACGACGAGTCCGAGCAGGATCTTGAGATTGACTTCGTGGTCGGACGTATCCACACCGGCCGAGTTGTCGATGGCATCGGTGAAGATGCGCCCGCCCGCCAGCGCGTACTCCACCCGGCCGAGCTGGGTGAAACCGAGATTGCCGCCCTCGCCCACCACCTTGCAGCGCAGCTGCCCGCCATCGACGCGCACCGGATCGTTGGTGCGGTCGCCGGCCTCGGCATGGCTCTCCTCCGAGCTCTTCACGTAGGTGCCGATGCCGCCGTTGTAGAGCAGATCCACCGGCGCCTGCAGGACGGCGGAGATGAGCTCGTTCGGGCTCAGCGCTTCCGCTTCGATTCCCAGCACCCGCCGCACCTCCGGCGACAGGGGCACCGACTTCACGCCGCGCGGCCAGACACCCCCGCCACGCGAGATGAGCTCGGCATCGTAGTCCGCCCACGACGAGCGCGGCAGGCGGAAGAGCCGCTCGCGCTCGACGAAGCTCGCCTCGGCGTCCGGGTCGGGATCGAGAAAGATATGCCGGTGGTCGAACGCCGCCACCAGCCGGATGTGCCGTGACAGCAGCATGCCGTTGCCGAACACGTCGCCCGACATGTCGCCGATGCCGGCCGCGGTGAAGTCGGTGCTCTGCGTGTCGATGCCCATCTCGCGAAAGTGACGCTTCACCGACTCCCACGCGCCGCGCGCCGTGATGCCCATCGCCTTGTGGTCGTAGCCGACGGAACCGCCGGACGCGAACGCATCCGCCAGCCAGAACCCGTACTCCTGGCTGATGGCATTGGCGTAATCGGAGAAGGTCGCGGTGCCCTTGTCCGCCGCGACCACCAGATACGGGTCGTCCGCATCGTGCCGGCGCACCTGCGGCGGCGGGATCACCTGACCGCCGACCAGATTGTCGGTGAGATCGAGCAGACCGCGCAGGTAGTTCTGGTAGCACGCGACCCCTTCCTTCATGAAGGCTTCGCGATCGGAGGCGGGCGGTGCCTTCTTCAGGACGAAACCGCCTTTGGAACCGACGGGCACGATGACCGTGTTCTTGACCATCTGCGCCTTCACGAGCCCCAGCACCTCGGTGCGAAAATCCTCCGGGCGGTCGGACCAGCGCAGCCCGCCGCGGGCGACGCGCCCGCCGCGCAGATGCACGCCCTCGAAGCGCGGCGAGTAGACGAAGATCTCGAACATGGGCTTCGGCTCGGGCAGCCCCGGCACCTTCGAGGGATCGAGCTTGAAGGAGAGGAACGCCCGCCGCGCGCCTTTCTCGTCACGGCGCCAGTGGTTGGTGCGCAATGTCGCGAGCACGAGCGCGAGGTACTGGCGCAGCACGCGGTCTTCATTGAGATTCTCGACGCGGTCGAGCGCCGCGTCCAGTGCCCGCACCTGGGAGGCGACCGCCCCGGCGTCCTCGTGCCCGGGATCGAAACGCAGCCGGAACAGGTTCACCAGCATGCGCGCGATCTTGGGGTTGGCGGCGAGAGTTGCCTCGATGAACGACTGCGACAGCGGGAACGCGATCTGGTGCAGATACTTCGCATAGGCGCGCAGCACCACGATCTCGTCGGCACCGAGGCGCGCCGCCAGCACCAGCCGGTTGAATCCGTCGTTCTCGACCACGCCCTCGAACACGCGTCCGAACGTGTCCTCGAAGCTCTCGCGCAGCGCGTCGATCTCGATCTCCACACCGTCGCGGGTGACGAGCCCGAGATCCTCGATCCAGATCGGCGGCGCGCCCTCGGGCGTGATCCGGTAAGGGCGTTGCTCCAGCACCCGCAGCCCCATGCGCTCGAGCATGGGCAGGCTGTCGGAGAGCACGGCCGGACGGCCGGGGTGGAAGAGCTTGAAGCGCAGCGTGCCGGGCGCGGCCTCCACCGGACGATAGAGGTTCATTCCGAGCGCGCCGCTCGCGAGCGCCTGCTCCATCGTCTCGATGTCGGGCACGGCATTGCGCGCCGGGTAGTCCTCGCGGTAAGCCGCGGGGAAAGCCGCGCCGAATCGCCGGCACGCCTGGTTGCCACGCGCCTCGCCCAGGGTGTCGAGCAGCGCCTGTCGCAGATCGTCGCCCCACCTGCGGGATGCGGCAACGAGCCGCGCCTCCAGCTCCGGCACATGGTAGGGCGGAATGTTCCCGGGCTTCGTGCGCACGGTGATGAGGATGCGCGCCAGCACCGACTCGGAGAGGAACACGTTGAACTCCGAGCTCACGCCGTTGAAGGCCTGCACGAGCATTGCCTGCCAGCGGCGCCGCAGGTCGGTGGTGTAGTGCTCGCGCGGCGCGTGGATCAGGCAGACGCAGTATCGCTCGAACGCATCCCGGCGCACGTGCAGGCGCAGGCGCTGGCGCTCGCCCAGGTGCAGGATGCCGAGCGCATTGTGCAGGAGCTCGTCCTCGCTGATCTGGAACAACTCGTCGCGCGGATAGGTCTCGAGCACGTGCTCCAGCGCCTTCGCCCCGTGCCCGCCGGGCGCGAAGCCCGCGCGCGCCACCACGTTCCCGACCTTGCGCCGGAGCAGCGGTGTGTCGGCCGGGCTGACACTGTAGGTGGTGTGCGTGTAGAGGCCGAGGAAGCGGTGCTCGCCGCACACTTCGCCCTGCTCGTCGTAGCGCTTTATGCCGATGTAGTCCAGGTAGCCCGGGCGGTGCACCGTCGAGCGCGAGTTCGATTTCGTCACCAGCAGCAGGTCCTTCACGCGCGCGTAGGCGCGTGCCTCCGGCGGCAGCGCCGCGAAGCTCGCCGACGGGCGCTCGTCGTCGCGCCCGCGCAGGATGCCGAGCCCGGAGCCGGCCACGACGTGCAGCGCGTCGGCGCCGTTCGCCCGGACGAGGTCGCTGCAGCGGTAGCCGAGAAAAGTGAAGTGATCGGCCTCGAGCCAGCGCAGGAAGGCCTTCCCCTCCTCGACCTCTTCCGCAGCGATGGGAGGTGGTCGCCGTTCGAGGTCGCCGAGAACGCCTTCCAACCGCTCCCGCATCGCGCGCCAGTCGGCGACGGCGAGCCGCACGTCGTTCAGCACGCCCACCAGGTCTCCCACCAGCGCTTCCATGGCGGCCGCCTCGGGGATGCGATCGATCTCGACGTGCATGAACGATTCGCGCAACGCACCCTCGCCCGTCACGGCCGCTTCCACGAGCTGCCCCGCCAGGTCACGGCGGTCGAGCAGCACCGGGTGGACGATGAGATGCAGGGCGAGTCCGTGACGGTTCACCTCCATCGTCACCGAATCGACCAGAAACGGCATGTCGTCGTTGACGATCTCGACCACGGTGTGCGTCGACTGCCAGCCGTGCTC
>JAEUMX010000389.1 GCA_016791285.1 Burkholderiales bacterium | reverse complement strand
CGATGTCGATTCCTACTAGCCTGCCTTCCGCGTCATAGTCCAGAAGGACACCTTCCGAAATTTCTCGGGTCTCAACGCTCGGCCGCTCCGACAGGTCGATATATAGGGAGTCCGTGTCTGGGTGATAGTTCAGCTTCATGGATTGAAATCCCGATCTGGAAAAGCGTTATGGATCGTCACGCGATCTTCGAGAGTGATCACTCTCAAGATCGTCACGCGATCTTCGAGAGTGATCACTCTCAAGTAACGACCCCCCAGTTCCGCAATCGGCGCCCAATACCGAAACCGGTTGTGCTCCTGCGGCTCGGAACGGACAGCGTTCTCCAGTACATAAGCGCACCATTCCTTCTTGAGGTAGGGGCGCTTTCGGAGCACCTCCTTCTCAAAGTACTCCGTATATGCGTAAATGGCCATTCTTGGCAAGTTCCATGTGCAGACGGGCCGCGCGCTGCAGGTGAGGCTTGATCCGCCCAAACCCATTTCCCGAGAGTCGAACGGCCCGCGGTCTTTGCCGCGGTGCACGCCGAGGACCATTATGACACCGTTGACCTCGCCAAGCTTCGCGACAGCGGAGTATCGAGCACCGACAGGGCTTTGGGAGACGTAGCGCTCGTCGAACTGCTCATGGCATAGCACCCATTTTCCGTCCGCGCGCTCCGTGATGAGCTTGCGCCGGAGATCGATGGCGCCGTAGTGGTCGATATAGGCCTGCTCGCTGCCCGTTGGGCTCGACCGTGAGCTCGCACTGAAGAGCGTCGCATCCGCACGCTCATCCCACGCCACGTAGTGTGCAAAGCAGCATCGATGAGGGCGCAGAAGTCGTCGAGAAACGCGCCCCACCCCTGAGGCTCCAGGGCCATCTCGTAGAGCTTCCCGACGCAAGAGTGGAACAGTTCTTCCCGGGACATGACGCCCCCGCCCGCCGAATTGTTCTGCGTTCTCGACGCGGCACCGCGAGGGTCCGCCGCGGTGCTCTACCTGTATGGCATGCCTTTACCAGGATTGCACAGACTTTTGGGCTAACTAATCCGCGACCTGTCGCTGCTGGCTCTGAGAAGGGGCGAAGGGTGGCCGGCAACCGTTCCGCACGCAACAGGCGCTCTCAGCCACCAATTTGCACGAGGGTGCGTGGCGTGGCTGCAGTAGGCTGGCCGGGGAGCCGCTCCCGGGCCCGTTGCCATCGCGCGTGCCTCGCTACTCCGTCCTCAACCCACCTTCTCGACCTTCGGCGGCGTCCAGCTGCCGTCGAGGATCGACGGCGCCTTGTCCTTCGGCCAGTACATGCGCAGCATCGGGATGAACTCGCCTGCGGGCGCGGGCAGCCAGTTGGCTTCCTTGTCCTTGCCCGGCGAATCCTTCTGGAAGTACAGCGTGATCGAGCCGTCGGGGTTGGGCTTCAGGTTGTTGCGCGGGCTGACGGTGAACTTGTTGAGCTTGTTCGGCACGAACCACCAGCCCTCATCGATCATGTACATCGTGATCGACCAGAAGGCGTTGACCGGCGGCGTCTCGCCCTTGGCCCAGGTCAGCGTGTACTTGTTGGCGCCGGTGAGCTTCGCGCCCGTGCTGTCCACCAGCGTGTACGGATAGACCGCGTCGTACTGCAGGTTGGCCGGCCAGCCGAAGGCGGCGACCACCGCGCGCTTCATGTAATCGGTGTCATAGACGCCCAGCCCCTTGGTGATCTCCCAGCCGTCGACCATCGTGCCCAGCGCCTTCTGGTTGCCGCCGATCTTCTCCAGCGCCGTCTTCGGCAGATCCTTCAGCGCCGCCTGCACCGCCGGGTCGAGCTTCGCCATCTCGAAGGGCTTGCACGGCTCGAAACCGATCTTGGCGAACTTCGCCAGCGCCGGAGCGTCGGCGGCATAGGCCGGCGCGGCGTCGCACATGCGCTTGGAGAGCCAGTTGAAGTAGCCCTCGGTGCCCATCGCCAGGATCACCGCCTGCGGCTTGTCGGTCATCGAGATGCCGGGGTTGGCATCGACCGGCGGCGCC
>JAEUMX010000223.1 GCA_016791285.1 Burkholderiales bacterium | reverse complement strand
CGCCAACTCCGAATCCAGTTGTGTCGTGAGCAGGTCCTGACTCGAGTCCACGCGCACGTCGCGCAGGACGAGCAGCTTCTGCCCCGCCTTCACGCGGCTGCCGTCGCGCACGAGGATCTCGCTCACGATGCCGCCTTCCTGGTGCTGCACGGTCTTGCGATTCATGTCGACCTTGATGAAGCCAGGCGCGATGACGGCACCGGAGAGCGGCGCGAGCGCCATCCACACGCCGATGCCGAGCACGAGCGCGCCGACAAGCAGCAGCCCCGCGCGGATCAGGTGCGCGGGATTCTCGACCTCGCCGAGATCCAGGACCGGCAGCACGCGCGTGGGCTGCACTATCCTTCCCTGCGCGGCACGACGGCTGCCGGCACCGGACCGCGTGCGGGCTTGAGTGCCCGTGGGGCGACCTGCGCCAGGACCTCGGCCCGCGTGCCGAAGAGGTGGGTGGCCCCTTCTCGCAGTACCAACACCTTGTCCGCAGTCTCGAGCAGGCTCGGGCGATGCGTGATGACGACGCACGTGGTGCGCTCGCGCTTGAGCGCCTCGAGGGCCGCGTGCAAGGCGACATCGCCTTCCGCATCCAGGTTCGAGTTGGGTTCGTCCAGCACTACGAGGCGCGGACCGCCATAGAGGGCTCGCGCGAGCGCGATGCGCTGTCGCTGCCCGGCTGACAGCAGCGCGCCGGCTTCGCCGATGGCCGTGTCGTAGCCGTTCGGCAGGCGCAGGATCATGTCGTGCGCGTTCGCGCGCTGGGCGGCGGCGACCACGGCAGCGGAGTCCGGCATGCCCAGACGTGCGATGTTCTCGGCTACCGTTCCGGCGAAGAGCTCGACGTCCTGCGGCAGATAGCCCAGATAGCGGCCCAGGTCCTCGCGCGGCCAGGCCGCGACGTCGGCTCCGTCGAGCCGTACGGTGCCCGCGGCCGGTGCCCAGATGCCGACGATGAGCCGCGCCAGCGTTGACTTGCCGGAGGCACTGGGGCCGATGAGCGCGAGCGTCTCGCCTGCTTCGAGCTCGAGCGACACACCCTTGATCACCATCTGCGGGCGATCCCGGAAGCCGAAGACCACGCGCTCGAGCGCAAGCGCGCCGGAGGGGGCCGGCAGCGTCGTGACCGTCTTGTCTTGTGCGCGCGAGCGCAGCAGGCGGTCCAGGCGACCGTAGGCGCTCCGCGCATCGACCAGCGCCTTCCAGCCCGCCACCACTCCTTCCACCGGCGCCAGCGCGCGCCCGAGCAAAATGGTGGCGGCGATCATCACGCCCGAGCTCGCGTCGAGCCCGATGACGAGGTATGCACCGACCCCCAGGACCGCCACCTGAATCGCCTGGCGCACGAACTTGGTTGCGGCGGACACGCGCGACGCGGCCCGGCTGGCGGCAAGCTGCGCCGTCAGCACCTGATGATGATGATCTTCCCAGCTCGCGAGCACGCCTGGCGCCATGCCCATCGCGGCGATCGACTCGGCGTTGCGCAGGCTGAGATCAACGAACTGCGACGCCGTGCGCGACTGCGCCTGCATCGCTTCGAGCGGCGCGCGCGCGAGCCGTTCG
>JAEUMX010000373.1 GCA_016791285.1 Burkholderiales bacterium | reverse complement strand
CCCCGCTCCAGGTCGCGGCGCGGATCGAAATCGGAGACCTCCCGCAACGTTTCGAAGAGCTCACGCTCGCGCGGTGACAGGGTAGGCGGCGTCACGATCCTGAGCAGACAGTAGAAATCCCCGTGACCGTGGTGCGGCTTCGGCAGCCCCTTGCCGGTCAGCCGCAGCTTGGCACCAGCGGACGAGCCGGGCGGAACCCTGAGCCGCACCTTGCCCGACAGGGTGGGGATCTCGACCTCCGCGCCGAGTGCCGCTTCCCAGGGCGCCACCGGCAGCTCGAGATAAAGGTCGTGCTCGTCGGCGCGCAGGAACGGGTGCGGAGCCAACTCGACCGTGAGATAGAGATCACCGCTCTCGGCACCACCGGCGCCGGGGCTGCCCTTTCCCGGCACGCGCAGCTTCTGACCGCTGGTCGCACCTTTAGGAATGCGGACCTTGACCCGTCGCTCGGCCATGCGAACGCGCCCGTCGGGCGTCGTCTCGGGCACGCGCATCACGAACTCGCGAACGACTCCCGCCGCCGCTTCCGCGAGCGAGACCTCGACCTTCGCTTCGATATCCTGGCCGCGCATCGAGAATTCGCGCCGCGCTCCCGGGCCCTGTCCCATCACGTCCTCCGCCGAGAACCGCCCACCGAAGAGGTCGCGGAAGAAGTCGCTGAATTCGGCTCCAGTGAACTCGGCACGGCCACCGGGGCCGCGCTGGAACTGCGAATCCCAGCCGGGCGGGGGCTCGAACTGCTGACCCGGCTGGTAATAGCCCAGACGGTCGTAGGCCGCGCGCTTTTCGGGGTCCTGCAGCACCTCGTGCGCTTCGGCCACCTCCTTGAATTTCTCCTCGGCGCCGGTCTCCTTGGAGACATCGGGATGATATTTGCGGGCGAGCTTCCGGTACGCCTTCTTGATGTCGGCGGCGGTGGCCTCGCGCGGGACGCCGAGAATCGAGTAGTAGTCCTTGTATTTCATCTTCGCTTAACTGGGGGTGGACCGCCGGCGATCAACCCCCCGGCAGCGAATCCGGTTTCACGGCCACGTACAGCGCGCGGTCGCCACGGCGGACGAGCAGCGCCACCGCCCGGTCGCGCGGCTGCTGTGCGAGCAGTCTGTTGAAGCCCGTCAGGCTCGAAACCGCCTCGTCGTTGACCGCCGCCACCACGTCACCGTCGCGGATGCCGGCCTTGGCGGCGGCCCCGACGGCGCTCTCGACGAAAAGACCCGATGCCACGCCGAGCTCGCGCCGTTCGCTTTCATCGAGCTCGCTCAACACGAGCCCGAGCCGGTTCGGTGGGACGCGCTGCTCGCGCGGTCGTGCTTCGGATCGCTCATCGACGAGCGGCTCGATGCCCACATCCACGTCGCGGCTCTGCCCTTTGCGCCAGAGCTGGACGGGCACCTTGGTCCCGGGCGCGGTGGCGGCGACGAGAGGCGGCAGCTCTGCGGAGCCGCGGATCGCCTTGCCGCCGAATGCGGTGATGACATCGCCCGGCCGAATGCCCGCAGCGGTGGCGGGACTGCCCTTCTCGATCTCGGCCACCAGAGCGCCAACAGGCTCCGCGAGACCGAAGGAGGCCGCGAGCTCGGGCGTCACGTCCTGGATCTGAACCCCGAGCCAGCCGCGCGTCACCTTTCCATGTGCGCGCAGTTCGTCGCTCACCCTGATCGCGAGGTCGATGGGGATGGCGAAAGAAAGACCCATGTACCCGCCGGTGCGGCTGTAGATCTGCGAGTTGATCCCGACCACCGCGCCCTGGAGGTCGAACAGCGGACCGCCTGAATTGCCGGGGTTGATGGCAACATCGGTCTGGATGAACGGTACCAGGCTCTCGTCCGGAAGTGCTCTCCCGACGGCGCTGACGATGCCTGCCGTGACGCTGTTCTCGAAGCCGAACGGGGAACCGATCGCCAACACCCACTCCCCCACCTTCAGCGCGCCGGGGTCGCCGATGCGCACCGTGGGCAGATCCCGGGCTTCGATCTTCAGCAGCGCGACGTCCGTGCGTGCATCGGCGCCGATGACACGGGCCGTGAACTCACGCTTGTCGGTGAGCCGGACCGTGACTTCGTCCGCGTCGTCGAGCACGTGGGCGTTGGTGAGGATGTAGCCGTCCTCGGTCAGAATGAATCCCGACCCGAGCGAGCTCGTGGGATCGTCCCGCTCCGGAGGCGGTGCGCGCCGCAGGAAGTCGTTGAACGGATGGTCTTCGGGCACGCCGGGTATGCCGCTGCCGCCGAACGGCGTGGTCTGGGTCGTGCTGACGTTCACCACGGCCACTCCCTGCCGTGCGACCAGCGTCGTGAAGTCGGGCAACTGCTGCGGCAATGCCGTTCGCGTCGCGACCGGCGCGTCTGGAGGCGCGGGGGGCGGGCTGCCTTCGCAGGCGAGGAGCAGCAGCAAGGCGACGAACGCCAGCATGCGAAAGGGACGTGCTGGGAGCAGAATTTGCTTCGACATGGCACCTGGATCCGACCTGGAGCAGCGCGACGGCACGATGGAGGCCCAGGCTTCAGCCCTACGTGTCAAGGAGTTAAGCTCCCCCTCGGCGATTTCGGTCCGTGCATCCGGCGCCTGGTCGGCGTCGCATGAGTCCCGCCGATCCTCCGACCGCACCGAGTCTTCATAGCGTACCGATGGCACGTACTTCACGGCCGCAGGCTGGAATTATAGGGACACCGGCGCGCACCGTCGCCGCTGCTTCGATGGGCGCGGATCCGGAGCGCAAGCCGTTCCGCGGCAGCATCTTCGCCGGTCTGACCGAACAGATCATCTCCGACAGCGACACCGAAGAGGAGAAGCTCAACAAGACGCTGCTCGTCTTCGCCTGTGGCCTCATGACCTTCGCGGCGATGATCTGGCTGCTTATCTACTGGGCGATGGGGATCAAGTTCTCGGTGGCGGTCCCGCTGAGTTATCAGGTGATCTCGGCGGTGAGCCTGGTGCATTACCTGAAGACGCGCAACTTCGCGTTCTTCCGCTTCTCGCAGGTCTCGCTCTTCCTGTTCGTGCCCTTCGTCATGCAGTGGAGCATCGGCAGCTACGTCGCATCGAGCGGCGTGATGCTCTGGGCGCTGCTCGCACCGGTGGGCGTGATGGTCTTCCAGGGGCCGCGCGAGTCGATGCCGTGGTTTTTCGCGTACCTCGTGCTGACCGGAGTCTCCGGCTTCTTCGACTACTATCTCTCGTCCGGCGCCGAATCGGGCGTTCCGCTGCGCACGATCGCGGTCTTCTTCGCGCTCAACTTCGCAGCCATGTCGTCCATCGTCTACCTCATCATGAGCATGTTCGTGCGCGAGAAGTCGCGGCTGAAGAGCGAGCTCGACGACAAGCACCACCTGCTGCAGGTGGAGCGCGACAAGTCGGAGCGGCTGCTCCTGAACATTCTGCCGGCGCCGATCGCGGATCGCCTGAAGGACGACCAGAGCACGATCGCCGACGGCTACGCCGACGCGACGGTGATGTTCGCCGACATCGTGAACTTCACCCGGCTCTCCGACGAACTGCCGCCGAACGAGGTGGTGACCCTGTTGAATGAAGTCTTTTCCTCTTTCGATGCGCTGGCAGAGAAACATCACCTCGAAAAGATCAAGACCATCGGTGACGCTTACATGGTCGCGGGCGGGGTCATCGGCAACGACCCGGGTTATAGCGAAGCGGTCCTCGGAATGGCCCTGGATGCGCGCGATGCGGTTGCGCGCCACCCCCTGCTGGGGAGCGATCGCTCGGGTATTCACATCGGTATCGCCAGTGGTCCGGTGGTGGCCGGCGTGATCGGCAAGAGGAAGTTCATCTACGACCTCTGGGGCGATACCGTCAACGTCGCGAGCCGGCTTTCTTCCGAAGCCGGGGCGGGCGACATCAATGTCGACGAGACCACCGCCCGCCGGCTGAAGAGTCGCTTCCGCTTCGAAGGGCCGCAATTGCTCCCCATCAAGGGCAAGGGGACGCTTCCCGTCTACCGCTTGGTGGCGCGGCTTGCCGACGATCCCCTGGCGCCAACGGGTTATCCCGCCAACGTCACGCCGCTCGCACGCCGCCCGGCGTAGAAGCAGGACCGAAAACGCAGTCCCACAGCGCCAGCACCGATTCTGCTGCGCCGGCAACGCTCTCGCGCGGCACGCGCGCGTACTTCTCGCCTTGCAGCCGCAGCATGTGCTGCAGGCGTCGGAACTCCCGGTACGCTTCGAATGCACCGAGCGCGAGCGGCTCCGGGATCAGCCCCAGCCGTGCGGAGAGTCTGAGCAGCGCGAGATTGCCGATGTTGCCCGTGAGTTCTGCGTGCGCGCTGGCGTAGCCGAGCACCAGGAACTGCACGATGAATTCGACATCCACCAGCCCGCCGCGATCGTGCTTCAAGTCGAAGCGCGTGCTGCGATTGGGATGTCCCTCGAGCATCTTCGTACGCATGGCCGAGACAGCGCGCCGCAGCGCTTCCAGATCGCGCGGCGTGCGCAGCACTTCGATGCGCAGCTGCTCGAAGCGCTTGCCGAGCGCATCATCCCCGGCGGCGCATCGCGCACGGGTGAGGGCCTGGTGCTCCCAGGGCCATGCCTTGTTGCGTTGATAGTCCTCGAACGCAGCGAACGGGCTCACGAGAAGCCCGCTCGCCCCGTCGGGGCGCAGTCGCAGATCGGTCTCGTACAGGATGCCACCGGGCGTCATGGTCGTGAGCCAGCCATTGATCCGCTGCGCCAGGCGCGCGTACTGCACGGGCGCCTCTGGCGCATCGTCGTCGTAGAGGAAGATGATGTCGAGATCGGTCGCATAGCCCAGCTCTTTGCCGCCGAGCTTGCCGTAACCGATGATCGCGAACTGCGGCTGCGGCCGGTGACGGGTTCTGAGGCCCTCCCAGGCCAGCTGCAGCACCTCGGCCAGGATCACGCACGCGAGGTCGCTCAGATGATCGCTCAGGGTCTCCAGCGGCAGAGTGCCTGCGAGATCCTGGGCGGCGAGGTGGATTGTCTGTGCCTGCTTGAAGTGGCGCAGCGCTTCCATCTGCCGCTCGGTATCGCCGGCGGACTCGTCCAACTGCCTGCGAAGCTCGGCGGCGAGTACCGCGCGGCTGGGTGCCGCATGGAGAATCCGGGGGTCGAGGAACTCATCGAGGAGCACGGGATGCCGCGCCAGGTACTCCGCTGCCCAGGGACTCGCCGAGACGAGCTGCGCCAGCCGCTCGATCGCCTGCGGATACTCGAGCAGGAGCGAGAGATAGGCACTGCGCTTTGCGATGCTCTCCAGAAGGTTCAACATCCGCTCGATCGTCACACCGGGTCCGGGGTGCCGGGTTGCCTCGTCCACGAGCTGCGGCAGCAGGCGATCGACGCGCCCCTGGCCCGCGGCGGAGAGGCTCTTGTAGCGGGCGCCCGTGCGTAGCGTCCGCAGTCGGCGCAACAGACCCGCGGGGTCTGCGAACCCATGCCGAGCGAGGAGGTCCTGCGCATCGTCTTCGCCGATCGTCCCGTGCCAGACCGCTGCCCAGGAGTTCGCACCGGGTACGGGCTCGTGATGGGCGAAGATGTCCTCGAAGTGCCGCGTGACCCGCTCGCGGTGCGCGTTCAGGGTCTCGAGCAATACCGCGTAGTCCGGACGACCCATCGATTGCGCGATGAGCTGGCGATCGGTCTCGCCCGATGGGAGCGTCTGTGTCTGGCGGTCGTCGAGATACTGGAGCCGGTGCTCGAGGTTGCGCAGGAACACATACGCATCCTTGAGCTCCCGCACCGATTCGGCAGTGAGCAGATGCCGTTCGGCGAGTACATCCAGCACGGCGAGTGTCGGACGGATGCGCAGCGCCGCGACCTGACCGCCGCGGATCAACTGGAATGCCTGGGCGAGGAATTCGATCTCGCGGATACCGCCCGGCCCGAGCTTGATGTTGTCGCCCAAATCGCGACGGCGCACCTCCTGGCGGATCTGACTGTGCAGGTCCCGCATCGAGCCGAAGGCATTGAAGTCCAGGTGCCGGCGGTACACAAACGGCCGCACGACCTCGTGGAGCTCGTCGGCGCGACTGCCACACACGACTCGCGCCTTGATCCACGCGTAGCGTTCCCACTCGCGGCCCTGGGAGATGAAGTAGTTCTCCAGCATGGGCAGGCCTACTGCAAGCGGACCGCTGTCGCCATAAGGGCGCAGTCGCATGTCGACGCGGAACACGTACCCTGCCGGCGTCATGTCGTTCAGCGCGGCGATGAGGCCGCGGCCGACACGGGTGAAGAACTCGTGGTTGCTGATCGACGCCGGACCTTCCGTTTCGCCTTCTTCCGGATAGACGAACACGAGATCGACGTCGGACGATGCGTTCAACTCCAAGCCGCCGAGCTTGCCCATACCGACGACGATAAGATCGAGCGGTGCGCCGGTTTCATGGCCGATCGGCTGTCCGTGGCGGGCTTCGAGCCCGCGCGCGACATGCGCCGCAGCGCACCGGATCGTTTCGTCGGCGAGCGCGGTGGTGGTCGCGACGACTTCGGCAAGGTCGGCGGCACCGCCCAGGTCGCGGGCGATGAGGCCGAGCATCACGCGCTTGCGCAGCGCACGCAGTCGCGCGAAGAGCGCGGCACTGTCGGCGAGCTCGTGCGCACCGAGGAACGCCGACATCGCCTCGCGCGTGAAGGGGCGCGTCAGATCGACTGCCGAAGCGAGCTGCGGCTCGGCGTCGAGCAGGCGTGTGAGGTAGCGCGAATGGCGGCAGGCAGCTCCGAGCAGATCGCAGGCAGCGCCCGGCGCGTCGGTGCCCGAGGCAGCGAGTGCGGCTACGGAGGGGTTCGCGGTAGAATCCGACACCGCGCCATTCTACTATCCTATCGCCACTCTCCCCGGCAACCCGCGAGTGCCACTCCTTCGTAGCCTACACTTGTTGAAGCACGGGGGTCTCTGGCTCTACCGGCTCACCACGTTCGCGATCCTCGTCGCCGGCCTGGGCTTCGCCGCTGTCGTGCTCGGCCTGCGCTACTACCTGCTGCCCGAGATCGACCGCTATCGCCCCCACATCGAAGCCATGGCGAGCCGGGTCGTCGGCGCGCCGGTGACGATCGGGCGGATCGATGCCAACTGGGACGGGCTGCGCCCGCACCTGACGTTCAGCGATCTGCGCATCGCCGATCCGCAAGGCCGCTCCGGCCTGTCTTTGCACGAGGTTCACGCGACCCTGTCCTGGCGCTCGGCCCTGCTGCGGCAGCCGGTCTTCCACGCCCTGAAAATCGATCGTCCGACGCTCATCCTGCGACGCACTGCTCACGGCGCGCTCTGGATCGCCGGGCTGCCGCTTGCGGGTGGGGAGGGTGAGGGCGGCTTCGGCGACTGGCTGCTCAAGCACCGGCAGATCATCGTGCTCGGTGCGACGGTGATTTGGGCAGACGAGGAACGGGCCGCGCCCGAGCTGCAACTGACCGGCGTCGATTTTCGTCTGGACAGCCGCGGGCGGCGCCATCGCTTCGGGCTGCGGGCGGTGCCGCCCGCGGGGCTCGCCTCGCCCCTCGACGTGCGCGGGGATCTGCGCGGCGATCGCCTGTCGGGCCTGGCGAACTGGGACGGCGTGCTGTACGTGAACCTCGCCTATACCGATCTCGCTCTGTGGCGGCAGTGGCTGCCCTGGGCTGCGTTGCCGACGCGCGGGACGGGGGCGCTGCGCGCCTGGGTGGACGTGTTCGACGGCGCGGTCGAGCAAGTGACGGGCGACATCCGCCTGGCCGATGTATTGGCCCGCGTCGAGCCGCAGTTGCCCGAGCTCGTGCTGCAACACGTCAACGGACGCGTGGGTTGGAAACATCTGCCGAACGGTTTCGAGCTGTCGTCGCGGGCGCTCGCGTTCGCGATGCCCGAAGGCACGAGCCCGCAGCCGCTCGACCTGTCGCTGCGACATGTGCGGCCGACCGCAAGCGAGCCGGGGCGGCTCGATCTGCGCGCGAACGCCCTCGATCTTGCGCTTCTGACCGCGCTCGCCGACCGGCTGCCGCTCGAGGACGAGATCCGCCGCGAGCTCGTCGCCGCCGACGCGCGTGGGCTCTGGCGCGAGCTCAACATGACGTGGACCGGTCCCCTCGAGCGGCCGACCGCGTTTCGCGTCGCCGGCCGCTTCCAGGACCTCGGGGTGCGCCCCGGACCGGTGTGGCCTGGCATCGAAGGGCTGGATGGAAGCGTGGATGCAAACGAGAAGGGCGGGGGCATCACACTCAGCACGCGTGAGCTTCTGCTCGATGCACCGACGGTCTTTCACGTGCCGCTGGCGTTCGACTCGGTCGACGCACACCTCACATGGGCCGCTGCGGGAAATCGGATGGAAGTGAAGGCCACGAGTTTCGCTTTCGCCAACCGCGACCTGGCCGGCAGTCTGAGCGGCACCTACCAGCACGACGCGAACAGCGCCGGCGTGATCGACATCAATGCCGCGCTCGCGCGGCTCGATCCGCAGGTGATCGGGCGTTATCTGCCGCTTTTCATCGGCGGCGATACCCGCGAATGGCTCGACCGTGCGCTGTTGGGCGGGCGTCTCACCGACGCTCGCTTCAAGGTCAAGGGCGATCTCGATCAATTCCCGTGGCCTGGGAGCAAGAGCGGCCAGTTCTCGGTGCAGGCGCGGCTCGACGACGTGGCCTTGCAGTTCGACGAAGACTGGCCGCGCATCGACGGCATCAAGGGTGCGCTGTCGTTTCAGGGCGAGGGTCTGGAGGTGGTGGCACAAAGCGCCAGCGTGATGGGTGTTCGTCTCGCCAAGGTCCGCGGCGTGATCAAGGATCTCTACCACGGCCGCCAACGCCTCGACATCGGTGGCGAGGCGACTGGCAGCACGAGCGACTTCCTCGCCTTCATCGAAGCCAGTCCGGTCGCCGGGATGATCGGTCACTTCAACCGCGAGGTGCGTGCGACCGGCTCGGGCAAGCTCGAAGTGAAGCTCGATGTGCCGCTGCACGCCGCCCGCGACACACGCGTGGCCGGCAGCTACCTGTTCGAGGGCAATCGCCTGCTCTTTGCCGGTGACGTGCCGCCGGTCGACCAAGTCAATGCCAGGCTCGAGTTCACCGACGCCGGTGTGCGCATGCAGAACGGGAATGCCGTGGCGATCGGCGGACCGGCGCTCGTGAATATCGACACCCAGGGCGGCACGGTCACGATCGGCGTCGCCGGCCGCGCCGACCTCGACGCCTTCCGCCGACAGGGTGCGAACCATTTCTGGCTGCAGTACCTGCGGGGCAGCGCGGCGTGGCGCGGTTCGATCGTGCTGAAACAAGGTCTGACCGATTACTCGTTCGAATCCGACCTGCAGGGCGTCGGGTCGACGCTGCCGGTGCCCCTGGCCAAGTCGCCGGCCGAGGTCGTGCCGGCGCGTTTTGAGCGCCGCGCGCTCGGAGCGGACGCGGACCACCTCGAGCTCACCTTTGGCAAGGAGGTCACGGGTGCCATCGAACGGCGACGCCAGGCCGGAGAACTCGTCCCCACCCGCGGCGTGGTGGCGCTCAGCGTCCCGGTTGCCTTGCCGGAGAGCGGGCTTGCGATCATCGGCACGACCCGCGAGGTGAACCTGAGCCGATGGCGGTCGGTGATCGACCAGGCCCCGCCCGGTGGTGCATCGCTGCCGCTGTCGGAGGTCGACGTGAGCGTGGGTGTGCTGCAGTGGGTGCGGCGCCCCTTCCACGAACTGCGCCTGAAGTCGGTCCTCAAGAACGGTGTGTGGCAAGGCAAGCTCAACGGACAGGAGCTCGCAGGCGATTTCACCTACGTGGTGCGCGACAACGGCAAGCTCACCGCACGCCTCACCCAGTTCACGTTGCTGGCAACCGATCCTTACGACCGGCAGGCGGACACGACGGCATCGCCGCCGCCCGACGCCTTGGAGCAGCTGCCGGATCTCGACATCATTGCCGATACCTTCCGGCTTCGTGACAAGGAGCTCGGGCGCCTCGAGGTGGTCGCCGACTTGACGGGCCAGGACTGGCGCATCGACCGGATCAATATCAGCAATCCGGAATCGACGTTGCACATGAAGGGCCAGTGGCGCTCTTGGCTGATGCAGCCCAGCACCGACGTGCAGGTCGATCTCGAAGTGGCCGACGCAGGCAAGCTCCTGAAGCGACTCGGTTACCCGGAGGGCATCAAGGGCGGTCAGTCGAAGCTCACCGGCCATCTCGAGTGGCGCGGCCGGCCGCAGGATCTCGATCTCGCGACGTTGTCCGGCGAGCTCAAGCTCGAAACGCAGAAAGGGCAGTTCGTCAAGCTCGAGCCCGGCATCGCGAAGCTGCTCGGCGTGATCAGCCTCCAGTCCCTGCCGCGTCGGATCAGCCTGGATTTCGGCGACATCTTCAGCTCGGGGCTCGCGTTCGACGGCATCACAGCGACGATCCTGATCGCCAAGGGCGTCGCCAACACCACCGACTTCGTCATTCGCAGTCCCTCGGCGAGCATCGCCATGACCGGCGACGTGGACCTCGCGGCGGAGACGCAGAATCTGCGCGTGCGCGTCGTTCCATACTTGGGTGAAGGCGTCGCCCTCGGCGCCACCGCGATCGGGGGTCCGATCGCCGGCGTCGCGGCGCTGGCACTGCAAAAGATCCTGCGCGACCCCGTCGGCCAGATCATGGCCTTCGAGTATTCGGTCACTGGAACCTGGTCCGATCCGCAGGTGTCGAAAATTTGAACGAACCCTGCTGAGCCCTTTTCTCATGATGACCTTGACGCGCCCCCATCGCGACGCGGCAGCGAAAGCGGCCGATCTCCAGCCACCCGCTTTTCGCGTCGCGGCCGTGCAGATGGCCTCCGGTCCCAATGTGGAGGGCAATCTGCGCGAGGCGGCACGGTTGCTCGAGATGGCGGCCGACAAGGGAGCCAAGCTCGTGGGCTTGCCCGAATATTTTCCGTTCATGGGCATGAAGGACGGCGACAAGGTCGCGCTGCGCGAGACCGACGGGCGTGGCCCGATGCAGGACTTCCTGGCCAGCACCGCGCGGCGGCTCGGCATGTGGATCGTGGGCGGCACCGTGCCGCTCGAGGCGAAGGCGCCGGACAAGGTGCGCAACGCCTGCCTCGTGTTCGATGACGGCGGCAACCGCGTCGCGCGTTACGACAAGATTCATCTCTTCGGCTTCGCGATGGGCGAGGAGAGCTATTCCGAGCAGCGGACCATCGAGCCCGGCGATCGCGTGGTGGCGTTCGATAGCCCGTTCGGCCGCATCGGGCTGTCCATCTGTTACGACCTGCGCTTCCCCGAGCTCTATCGGGCGATGGGCCGCGTCGATGTCATCTTCGTGCCGGCGGCTTTCACCGAAACCACCGGCAAGGCGCACTGGGAGACGCTGATCCGTGCCCGCGCGATCGAGAATCTCGCCTACGTGGTCGCGCCGGCGCAGGGCGGCTACCACGTGAACGGGCGCGAGACCCACGGCAACTCGATGATCGTGGACCCCTGGGGTGTGGTCGTGGACCGCCTTCAGCGCGGTTCGGGTGTCGTCGTGGCGGGCGTGAGCCCCAATTATCAGTCCACCCTGAGATCGAGTCTGCCGGCGCTCGATCACCGCATCCTGTAGGACTTTTTCGCCGCGCCGGCGCCGGCGCGGTTCATCTGGCTGCCTTTCCGGGCAACCCACAAGGAGCTTTCGTGCACACCGAGACCCGCCCCACGCACCCGCTGAACACGCTCGAGACCGCGACCGATAGGCTGCTCGTTCCTTACGCGCTCGACACGAATCATCTGGAGCGCACGTTCGGCCATATCCTCGCGCATCGTGTCGACTACGCCGATCTTTACTTCCAGTACAGCCGCTCGGAGGGCTGGAGCCTGGAGGAGGGCATCGTCAAGTCCGGCACCTTCAACATCGACCAGGGCGTGGGCGTGCGCGCGGTGAGCGGCGAGAAGACCGCCTTCGCCTATTCCGACGACATCAGCGCGCCCGCGCTGCGCGCGGCGGCCGAGGCGACCCGCGCGATCGCGCACCAGGGGGGCGAGGGCAGGGCGGAAATCGTGCAGGGCAATACCGTTCCGGCGCTCTACCGGCCGCACGACCCGCTCGCGAGCCTCACCGACGCGGACAAGGTGGCGCTGCTGGAGCGCATCGAGCGCATGTGCCGCGCGCGCGACCCGCGTGTGACGCAGGTCATGGCAAGCCTCGGCGGCGAATACGAGGTGATCCTGCTGGCGCGCTCCGACGGCGTGCTGGCGGCGGACGTGCGACCGCTGGTGCGGCTATCCGTGCAGGTCATCGTTGAATCGAACGCCCGGCGCGAGCAGGGTTCCGCGGGCGGCGGTGGGCGTTTCGACTACGCCTACTTCACGGACGAGATACTCGAGTCGTACGCGCGCGATGCGGTCGACCAGGCCCTGGTGAACCTCGACGCGCGTCCCGCTCCCGCCGGGACCATGACCGTCGTGCTGGGGCCGGGCTGGCCCGGCGTGCTCCTGCACGAGGCGATCGGTCACGGGCTCGAGGGCGACTTCAATCGAAAGGGCAGCTCCGCGTTCTCCGGTCGCCTGGGCGAGCGCGTGGCA
Organism: Burkholderiales bacterium; assembly: GCA_016791285.1. The sequence goes on along the minus strand of JAEUMX010000373.1, from coordinate 3,525 downwards.
GCGCCGGGCGTGACGGTCGTCGACGACGGCACCCTGCCGGACCGTCGCGGATCGCTTTCCATCGACGACGAGGGGCATCCCACTCAGCGCACCGTGCTGATCGAGGACGGCATCCTCCAGGGGTACATGCAGGATTCCCTGAATGCGCGCTTGATGAGCGTGGCGGCGACCGGCAACGGGCGCCGCGAATCCTATGCCCACATCCCGATGCCGCGCATGACGAACACCTACATGCTGAACGGTGACAAGGATCCCGGGGAGATCATCCGCTCGGTGAAGAAGGGGCTATTCGCGAAGAACTTCGGCGGCGGTCAGGTCGACATCGTGAGCGGCAAGTTCGTGTTCTCGGCGGCCGAGGCGTATCTCATCGAGAACGGCCGCATTACGCACCCGGTCAAGGGCGCCACTCTGATCGGCAACGGACCCGACGCGCTCACCCGGGTGAAGCTGATCGGAAACGATATGCGCCTCGATCCCGGTGTCGGGACGTGCGGCAAAGAAGGGCAGAGCGTGCCGGTAGGCGTGGGTCAGCCGACGTTGCGGATCGACGGCCTCACGGTGGGCGGGACGGCATAAGGCAGCCTTACCGGTCGCCGGATACCTTCCGGCTCCAGCTTCTCGAGCTTGGCAAGCTCAGGGCCGACCGTCAGGGTCGGCTCGACGCCGGTCTGTCCGAACCTGGCGGGCGAGGTCTGGGGCGCCGGGGCACTCAACGCACGGCGACGCTGCGCACCGGTCCAGATCGCGACACGACTGCACACGTGCTGCAACCTGCTGCGTAATCTTTCGCTCTCGAAGCGGGCTTGCCAGACCACCACGCTCCACCCGCACAGGAAGCGATCCTGCCATCGGATGGGGGCACGGCGCACCGCCCGCAGGTGTTCGGCAAAGAGCCGCAGGTTCGGCCAGAAGTGCTTCTTGTCGCGCAGCCGCGGGTCGAACCAGGCGGCCCGGTCCTTCAGTGATCGATTCGCTTCGGTGGATTTTCCGGCATGAATGCGCCGATAGAAGAGCGCCTCGGGCATTTCGGTCCAGCGCCCGCCCATTGCGAGCTCCGCCAGCAGAACATGATCGGAGCGAAGGTAGGACCCGAGCAGCGCGGTCCGGCGCAGAGCGTCGATGCGTATCAGACCCAGGATGGGGTTGCAGAGGAAGACGTTCGCGAGGAGATGGCGCACGCGAGCGTGCGGTGCTGCCTCCCGCAGGTCGAGCCGGTCGTCGTGCCGACCCGTGACCCGGGTTGCACCGTCGATGATCTGTGTCCGGGGATACGCGAGCACCACCGCCGGATCGGATTCGAGCGCGGCGACACAGCTTTCCAGATGGCGCGGGTCGCACAAATCGTCGGCGTGATGCCAGCGGAAGAAACGGCCGCGTGCCTCGCAGACGACAAAGTTGTGGTTCCAGGCGGCGCCGCGGTTGACGCCGTGGCGCACGTACCGGATGCGCGCATCGCTCGCCGCGTAGCGCCGGCAAATCTCCCCCGTGCCGTCCGTGGACCCGTTGTCGGAAATCACTATCTCGAAGTCGCCGAAGGTCTGCGCGAGCAAGGAGTCGAGTGAGGCTTCGAGATACTGCGCACCGTTGTAGACCGGCATGCCCAGGGTCACTACGGGCGCCTTGCGCGCAGCCGGTGTGGCGCCGACGAGATCGAGGGTTCCGTCGGCCGGGACCGGATCGATACGGAAGTCGAGCCACGTCGGCCCCCGGGTGCGACAGACGCGCTTGTGCCGGGCGATTCGAGGCAGGTCCGGACACACCATGGCCGCGGCCAGGATCGAGGGGAGGAAGGGCGACGGTGACAACGCGGCAATCGATTTGCCCAATCCCTCGAGCGAAAGACTCGTCAGTTCTCGATACACCGAGCGCAGGAAGTTATGGTCCGTGGGATCCTTCAGGCTCCGCACGGTCTGCGCGCGTGCGAATCGCGCGCTCTTCATCAGGCGCTGCAACCGCCCACGCTGGTAGGCAGGTTGATGGAACCCGCGTGCGTGCCGGATACGGGCTTGCGAGACGACATGGCACGAGAACCCGTGATACCGCATCCGTGCGCAGTAGTCGTCGTCCTCGCCATACATGAAGAAGATCGGATCGAACCCGCCGACCTCCTGCAGGCAACGGCGCGAAACGAGCCACGCTGCGGCGTTCACGGAATCCAGGCGATAGCTTTCCGCCAGCTCGCCGCCGTAAGCATCCGACACGAACTCCGGCGCTTGCGGCGCCAGGTAGTAAATCAGGAAGTTGCGGTCGAGCAATGTGCCGGAGTCATTCAGGTGCACCGGGCTCGCCACGCCGACATCGTGGTGACGCCGCATGTACGCATGCAACTCACCGATCGTATCGGGTTCGACCTCGGCGTCCTGGTTCAGAAGAAACACGTACTCGGCACCTTGACGCAGCGCGTAGGCGATGCCGACATTGTTCGCCCGTCCGAAGCCGATGTTCCGGCTTTGCTGGATGACCTCGACGCCATCCATTGCGCGCGCGATCGCAATACTGTCGTCGCGCGATGCGTTGTCGACGACGATGATCCTTACCGGATGATCGCTCCGGCGCAGGCTCTCGAGGCAGCTCTGGAGCCAGGGCGCACCGTTGTAGTTGACGATCACTGCAAACACTTCAGGCATTGCGACGCTTCTCGTGAAGGGTGTGGATCGTGGATCATTACGGCGATGCGATCCATTGAGCGAATCGGCGAATGGCAGCACATCCAGCGGATTTGCGGTTGATTGTTAACTGCCTGACACTGCGTTGCAAGTGTTTCTGTCATCATCTGCTGTCGCTGCACGACGACAGACAATCCGCCGCGATTCCCCTGAAAGCCCTGTATTTACTGGCTTTGGCGGACTTGCGGTGACCTTCATAACATCCAGATAAACTGCCCAAACACGTGAAATCGAAGTCGACAACTGTGCCTGAAGGACGGACGAACCCCCTTGCCGGCGAGAGGGCCATGCGCGGTCGCGTGGTATCAAACGCACGCTGGCTCGCGGTGTCACGTGTGATCTCCGTCGGTGTTCAACTGCTGAGCCTCACCTGGCTGTCGCGGCTGCTGATGCCGCAAGACTACGGATTGGTGGCCATGGCGATGGTCGTGACGAACCTTGCCAACCTCGTCCGCGACATGGGGATGTCGCAGGCGCTGATCCAGAGAGAAGCCCTGAATGACGAGACCATCCTCACGTCGTTCTGGTTCACCTCTGGGGTTGGCCTGGTGCTGGGTGTGGCTGTGGTGGTTCTGGCGCCGCTCGCAGCGCTCGCGTTCGAGGCCCCGGGTGTCACGGGCATCCTGTGGCTGCTGGCGGTGACATTTCCCGTGGCCGGCGCGACGACGGTGCACCAGGCACTGCTCGAGCGCGATTCGCGCTTTCCGATCCTCGCCCGGATCGCGGCAGTGTCCGCCGTGTCGGGGTTGGCGGTCGGAGTCACCGCGGCCTATCTGGGAGCGGGCGCCTACAGCCTCGCGCTCAATTCCCTGACCGTAGCGCTGGTATCATCCGCGCAATTCTGGCTTGCTGTCCCGCT
>JAEUMX010000368.1 GCA_016791285.1 Burkholderiales bacterium | reverse complement strand
CCGACTTCGCCGAACGCCACCAGCCGCTCGGGCAGTGGCCGGCCACGCAGGCTCGACACGATGGCGAGCAATACGGCCAGATCGGCCGCCGGTTCATTGATGCGCACGCCACCCACCGCGTTCACGAACACGTCCTGATCGAAGCAGGCGATGCCCCCGTGCCGATGCAGCACTGCGAGCAGCATGGCAAGTCGATTCGTGTCGAGGCCCACCGTGAGGCGCCGTGGATTCGGGCTGTGTGCATCGTCCACCAGCGCCTGGATCTCGACGAGCAGCGGCCGCGTGCCCTCCTGCGTCACGAGCACACACGATCCGGGCACTTCGTGTCCGTGCTGGGAAAGAAAGAGCGCGGAGGGATTGCTCACGCCCTTCAGTCCGCGCTCTGTCATCGCGAACACACCGAGTTCGTTGACGGCGCCGAAACGGTTCTTGAACGCGCGCACGAGCCGGAAGCTGGAATGCGTGTCGCCTTCGAAGTAGAGCACCGTGTCGACGATGTGCTCGAGCACGCGCGGACCTGCGAGGGTGCCCTCCTTGGTGACGTGACCGACCAGCACCATCGAGGCGCCGCTCGCCTTCGCGATCCGGGTGAGCTGCGCCGCGCACTCGCGCACCTGCGCCACGCTGCCCGGCGCCGACTGCAACGCTTCCGAGTACACGGTCTGGATCGAATCGATCACCGCCACCTCCGGCCTGCGCTCCGCCAGCACCGCCTGGATGCGCTCGAGATTGATCTCCGCGAGGCAATCGAGCCGTTGCGTTGCCAACGCCAGGCGCCTGGCGCGCAAGGCAATCTGTTGCGCCGACTCCTCTCCGCTCACGTACAGCACGGGGTGCGTCCCCGCCAGTTGGGCGAGCGCCTGCAGCAGCAGCGTGGATTTCCCGATGCCGGGATCTCCCCCCAGGAGGACCACCCCGCCCTGCACCAGCCCGCCGCCCAGGACGCGGTCGAGCTCGGCGATGCCGGTGGGCAGGCGCGGCTCGTCGCGCGTCTCGACCTGAGCGAGGGAGAGCACGCCGGTCGCCGCCGATGCGACGGGCGCAAAGCGCGTCGCGGGCCTTTCCGCCACGGTCTCGACCAGGGTGTTCCAGCCTTGACAGTGCGGGCACTGGCCCTGCCACTTCGAGGTCTGCCCACCGCACTCGGTGCAGACGAAAACCGCCTTCACCCTAGTCATGGATCTCGTCGATGGGCACCCGTTGCGCGAGCGCGCACAAGAGCTCGTACCCGACGGTGCCTGCGGCAGCCGCGACTTCCTCCACCGGCAGCCCGTCCCCCCAGAGGACCACCGGCGCGCCGACCCCCGCGGTGGGCAGGTCGGTCAGATCCGCGAACAGAGCGTCCATGCACACGCGGCCGAGCGTGCGGGTGCGCTGCCCGCCGATCAGAATCGGCGTGCCCGCCGGGGCGTGGCGCGGATAGCCGTCGGCATAGCCGCAAGCGACGATCCCGACCCGCATCGGCTTGCGCACAGTGAACGCCCCGCCGTAGCCGACGCGCTCGCCTGGCCGCAGATCCTGCGTGGCGATCACCCGGCTCTCGAGGGTCATGGCGGGCTGCAATCCGAGGACCTGCGCCGGCTCATCGACGAACGGGCTCGAGCCGTAGAGCATGATGCCCGGCCGCACCCACCCGCAGCGGGTCAGAGGGTGGCGGATGAGCGCGGCCGAGTTCGCGAGCGACCAGGGCAGGCGCCTGCTCCCTGGAATCGCTCGCAGCCTTTCGAGCTGCCAGGCCACGCCGAGATCGTCGTCCGCGTTCGCGAAATGCGTCATCAGCACCACGTCCGACACCGCGGCGCAGGCATCGAGTCGGGCGTGCACGCGGGCCACACGCTCCGGCGCGAAGCCGAGCCGGTTCATGCCCGAGTTGACCTTGAGGAACACACGCAGCCGGTGCTCGGTCCTGGCCGCTTCGAGCATCGCGATCTGATGCTCGTGATGGACGACCAGGGAAAAGCCATGCTCGGCGGCGATCGGCAGTTCACCTGCCTCGAAGAGACCCTCGATCAGCACGATCTCGCGCCGGCAGCCCGCCTCCCGCAATCGCACCGCGCCCTCGATCTCGAGCACGGCGAACGCATCCGCCTGCGCGAAAGCCGCCACCGAGCGCAGCAGTCCGTGGCCGTAGCCGTTCGCCTTCACCACCGCCATCAGCCGGCAGCCCGGCGCCAGGCGCCAGGCGACGCCGAGGTTATGCGCCAGCGCGGACGTGCGAATACGTGCACGCAGTGGTCGGCTCATCGGGCGGGCGCCGCGGCAGCGTGTGCCGGTCGAGGAAGGGGCAAGTGCATCGGATGCGTGCTGCGGGCGGGCAATGATCGAAGTCGCTGCCGGCGGCGGGAGAATGTACGCGCGGGAGGTTCGCAGGGGGTGTCGCGGCGGGCGCTATTCAAACACAATTCAAGGCCGTGGCATAGGCGCGCCCGGCCCGGTCGGAACACGACCCGCGTCGCCCCGCGATTCTCGCGCGCAATCCTTTCATGGTATAAACCGGCCACCTCAACAGGGCGCGCTGGGCTGCGAACTCGGGGCCCAAGACTCCGATGAATCGCGGCTTCTACACCATTCTCGCAGCGCAGTTTTTCTCGGCCCTCGCCGACAACGCGCTGCTCTTTGCCGCGATCGCCCTGCTCAAGACCGTGAACGCGCCGGCCTGGCAGACGCCGGTGCTGCAGCAGTTCTTCGTCTTCGCCTACATCGTGCTGGCGCCCTTCGTTGGCCCCTTCGCCGACGCGCTGCCCAAGGGGCGCGTCATGTTCGTGAGCAATGCGGTCAAGATCGTCGGCTGCGCGGCGATGCTGCTCGGACTGCACCCCCTGCTCGCTTATGGCTTCGTCGGCATCGGCGCGTCGATGTACTCGCCGGCGAAGTACGGCATCCTGACCGAATACCTGCCGCCCCAGAAGCTCGTGTGGGCGAATGGGTGGATGGAGGGTCTTACCGTCGCGGCCATCATACTGGGCGCGATCGTCGGCGGCGTGCTGATCGGGGACAGGATCGAAAGCGGCGTCGTGGAACGTCTAGTCGGGCTGAAATTCAACGCCGGCATCGACTCCGCGCCCGAATTCGCCATCGTCATCATCCTCGTGATCTACGTGGCGGCCGCGATCTTCAATCTCTTCATCCCCCTGGTCCCGATCGACCACAAGCTTCCCAAGCGCAATCCCTGGTTCCTGCTGCGCGACTTCACGCACTGCTTCTGGCTGCTGTGGAAGGACCCGTTGGGACAGGTGTCGCTCGCGGTCACGACGCTCTTCTGGGGCGCGGGTGCGACGCTGCGGCTCATCATCCTGACGTGGGCGGGCACCGCGCTCAAGTTCGACCTCGAGCATGCGACCCAACTGACGGCAGTGGTCGCGGTCGGGATTGCCATCGGCTCCGCGGTTGCCGCGAAGGCGGTGCCGCTGCATCGCGCGGTACGCGTGCTGCCGATGGGGATCGCGATGGGCGTGACCGTGATCGCCATGGTGTTCATCACGGATTGGCGCGTGGCCGTGCCGCTGCTCATCCTGATCGGCGCGATGGCGGGCTATTTCGTCGTTCCCATGAACGCGCTGCTGCAGCACCGCGGCCACCTGCTCATGGGCGCCGGACACTCGATCGCGGTGCAGAACTTCAACGAGAACCTGAGCATCCTGGCGATGCTCGGCGTCTACGCGCTGATGATCAAGGCCGATCTCGGCGTGAACGCGATCGTCGTCATCTTCGGCTTGTTCGTCGCGCTCACCATGGCGTGGCTCACGCGCAAGCACGGGCACGACCAGGACGCCGAGCACAAGCTCTGACGGGGTCCGTCATCTGGGCTCCGGCGTGGGACGGATCGGCGGCGCCATGAGCGGCGGCGACGGGCTCACGGGCGGCGGAGTCGCTGCGGGGGGCTCGGGCAGCGGCCACGGATTCACAGGTCGCAGCGGCGGCCGGTATCCCCAGGTCGGGTAGTAGACGGGAACGTCGTCCGCGACGACGGCGGCTGGTGTGGCCTGGCTCGCCGTGCGCTCGCGTGCCGCGCGTTCCTCCTCTGCTTTGGCGCGCTCCGCCTCTTGTCGCCGACGCTCGACGTCGAAAGCTTCGAGCTGGCGCTTTTCCTCTTCCAGCTGCCGCCGCGCCGCGTCGACCTCGGAGGCGGACGGCTTGTCCGGCACCTCCAGCTTTTTGACCTTGCCGCTGCCCTTCGGCGGCGAGGACGAGTAGGTCACGTTGCCCTTCTCGTCGACGTGCTTGTAGATCGCGTCGGCCTGCGCGGCACCCGACGCGATCATCAAGGCCACTGCGACCAGGGGGATGCCGAGCATTCGGTTCCGGTTCATGGATGTGATTCTGCAACAGCGAGCGGCTTGGGAAAAGGACGACAGTGACGTGGGTCGGCTATCGCCGCAGACGCAAGTAGATCTCCGGCAGCCTCGCCGGCAGACGGTCGATCTGGTCCAGCACGAGGTAGTGACCCTTGCCGAAGATCTGCGGGAGATACTCCTGCCCCAGCGCATCGACCGTCACGCAGAACGGATGCACGCCCGCGGCCACCGCCTCCTTGACCGCCATCCGGGTGTCCTCGTGCAGATAGCGGCGGTCGCCGCCGTCGTCGTAGTCTTCCGGGCGCCCATCGGACAGGATGAGGAGCAGCCGGCGCCGGCTCTCGACCGCCTCGAACCGCGTCACCGCATGGCGTATGGCCGCGCCCATGCGCGTGGCGAGGCGCCCCGAGAGCCCGCCCACGATTTCGCGCACTGTTGCCGACAACGCCTGGTCGAACTCCTTGATCGGGTACCACGTGACGTTCTCGCGATACTTCGAGCAGAAACCGCCGATGCTGTAGCCGTCACCGACCACCTCCAGGCTCTCCGCAAAGAGCAGGATGCCGGCGCGCACCCGGTCGACGAGCCGACCGCCACCGCGCGGCACGAGCTGCATGATCGAAGTCGACAGATCCGCGAGCAGGATCACCGACACGTCGCGCTGCGCGGGTACCCGCCGCCGGTAGACGGCGCTTTCCGGAGCCCGCCCGCCGTGACGCTCTACGACGAAGTCGACCGCGGCGTCGAGGTCGATGTCCTCGCCCTCGAGCTGCCTGCGCCGCGGCGCGAGACGCGTCGGCTTCTGCGCTTGCATCGCACGCTTCAACTGCTGCAGCGTGCGCCGGTGACGGGCCGCGATGCGCCCGGCTTCGGCGGCGTTGCGCTCGGTGAGTTCCCGCTCCTGCACCCACGCCCAGTCGCGCTTGTAGCGTCCCTCGCGATAGTCCCATTCCGGATACGGGCGACCGCGCGGATTCGATGGTGCCGGCGGCGCGCGCATCACTCCGCGACGGCGCCGGGCGTCGACCCTTCGCGCTCCGACGGCGCCCGCCTCCGCCGACGCGGGGTCGTGCCGCAAGTTCGGCTGTGCACCCGCCCCGCTGCCCTGCGGATCGGCGGGTTGCGGTTCGGACGGTGGGGCGGTGTCGCCCGCCCCGTGCGCCCCGTCCTGCGCCTGGCGCCGCGGCAGCACACGTGAAAGATTCGGGCCGCGAGCAGGCAGATACGCTTCCGCGAACTCGTCCTCGGGGACTCGCGGCAGCATGCCATGCGTATGCAGCCAGCGCGCGCAGCCGAAGGCGTCGGCGACCGTCGCCGCAGGATCGAGCAACGGTGCCAGACGCTGCGCGGCCTGCGGCGAGAGGCCGTGATCACTGTGGCCGCGCGCCAGCCGCAGGCTTTGCCGCGCGAGTGTCCGGTAGGCCACGGCTGCGGTCCAGGAGGTCGACGCGGTGCGCGGCGCGAGCCGCTCGAGTCGTGCGAGATAGTTGGGCACCGCGGCACCCAGGCGGGCATCGACCCGCAGGTCCTCGCACAGATCGAAGCACAGCAGAAACCGCGCAAGGTCGTCTTGCCAGGGTGCGAGCAGACACTGCAGCAGCCCTTCGAGCGGGGTGTTCGGATCGACGCTGGCGCCGGCGAGCCGCCGCAACGCGTCCAGGTCGAAGGTGCCGTAGCGCAGATGGCCCGCCGCGTGCAGTGAACCGAGCACCGCTTCCTCGCGACTCGGCAGCATCAGCGGCAGGTACACGGCACGGGCGTCCGCTTCGACGAAGGGCCGACCCCGCTCCGGCGACCAGCCGCTCGGCTCGAGCGTGATCTCGATGCCGAGCCACGCGTGCGACAGCATCGCGATGAGCCGCTCGCGGTCGCGCACACGAAAACCGGAGTGACTGTCGAGCAGCTGCCCCAGGCTTTCTTCCGACTCGAGACGAAAATACGTCTCGCCGCGCATGCGGTCGCTCTGCAGCACATCGCACCCACGCAGCGCCCACGGCAGGATAGCGGCAAGGCCGAACAGATTGCGCACCCGCATGGCACCCTGCAGGTAGGTCGCGAGCATGAGATTGCGCCGCTCGAAGAGCTCCTCGGCCGTGGTCGCGAGCGCGTCGAGACCGGTGATCCCCTGCCGCGCGGTGAGATCTCGAATCGGCGTTGCGAAGTAGGCAGTACCGCTCGCCAGGTGACGTCGGCACCAGATGAGGCCGATCTCTGCCCACCGCCCCTGTCCGGCATGACCGAGCAATCCGAACGCCGCCGGCAGCTGCGCCATGAAGCCCTGGAGCGTCTGCGCCGACCCGCGCCAGCGGGCGAAGCGGCGCGCCTGCGCGGTCCAGGGCAGCACCTCCTCCGACGCGAGAGTGGCTGCGACGCTGCCGCGGATGAACGCCCGTCCGCCTTCGGGGTCGTGCACCACCAGTTCCCCGCACGCTTCGAGCCATTCGAGCAATACCGTCGCGCCGTGGCGAGCGATCACCGGTGATGCCGCCAGCGCCTCGGCGCAAGCTTCTTCGGAACGCGTGGCGATGCGCGCCAAAGCATCGTCGATCGCGGATCGCCGCGTGCCCGCCACGGCCTCAGCGTCCCGCCCGCGCGCGCCGCAGCCAGTGCACGAGGCCGATCGCGCAGCCGAGCACCGCGAGGGCGATGAGCGCCCCCTTCTCGTATTCGCGCACGGTGCCGAGCAAGCGCTCCGCACCCTGCCCGAAGGCGTAGCCGATCACGCTGAAAAGCGTCGCCCACACCGCGGCCCCGAGCGTATTCAACACGACGAAGCGCGGCACCGGTACGCGACTCATGCCGATGGCAAGCGGGCCCGCGGTGCGCAACCCGTACATGAAACGGACGCCAAAGATGATCGGCGTCTCGTGCCGCTCCAGCAATCGGGAGGCCCTGGCGGCCGGTTCCTGCAACCCGGGAAAGCGCGCGAGCAGTTGTGCCCCACGCCAGCGGCCGAGCGCGAACAGACACTGGTCGCCGACGAGTCCGCCCGCGAACGCCACGACGATCACGAGCGGCAACTCGAGGTAGCGCTGGTGCGCGGCGAAGCCCGCCATCAGCATCACCGTCTCGCCTTCGAGCAGCGTCCCGACGAAGACGGCGAGATAGCCGAAACGCTGCAGCAGTTGCGCGAGCTCGGCATCCATGCGACGCGGGCGCGCAGCGATCCAGTCAGCCCGCGGCCGGCGGCGGGAAGTAGGCCGTGACGATCTCGTCGAGCGCCTCGACCAGTTCCAAGTCGTCGGTGATCGGCCTGATCATCGCGGCGCGGCAGGCGGCGAGGGGATCGAGTCCGGCACTGATGAGTCCCGCCGCGTGGACAAGCGCTCGCGTCGAGGTGGCTTCGTCGAGCCCGTGGTCCTTCAGCATGCGCGCCTTGCGGCCGGCGGCCACGAGCCGGGCCGCGACCTCCGGCCCTATGCCGGGCACCTCGGTCGCGACGATGCGCCGCTCGATCTCCTCCTCCGGAAACGCGAAGTCGATCGCGACGAAGCGCTGCTTGGTGGAGGGCTTCAGGTCCTTCAGTACCGTCTGGTAACCCGGGTTGTAGGAGATCACGAGCATGAAGTCCTCGTGGGCGTCGATCTCCTGTCCCTTCTTCTCCAGTGTCAAGCGGCGGCGGTGATCGGTGAGCGAATGGATCACCACGGTGCTGTCGGTGCGCGCTTCCACGATCTCGTCGAGGTAGCAGATCGCACCCGCCTTCACCGCGCGCGTGAGCGGTCCGTCCTGCCACACCGTCTGCGCACCTTCGAGGAGAAAGCGGCCGACCAGGTCGGCGCTCGTCAGATCCTCGTGGCAGGAGACGGTCACGAGCGCTCGCCCGAGCCGCCACGCCATGTGCTCGAGGAAGCGCGTCTTGCCGGTGCCGGTGGGACCCTTGAGCATCACCGGCAGGCGCCGCGCCCAGGCCGCCTCGAAGATCGCGATCTCGTTGCCCTGCGGCTCGTAATAGGGCTCAGGCGCCTCCGCCTCCGGCGCCTGGACGATGTCGTGCTCGATGCCGCGGCGGCGGCCGAGAGTGGGTCGCATGAAGTGGTCCTCGCCTAGCATGTCGCGCGGCACTTGCCGCAGCCTCGTGCTGCGTCACAAGGATCTCCGCACCACTCGCATCTACCTCGGGATCTCGCCTGAGAGGACGCGGCAAATCCTCGAGAAGATCGCCGAATGAGCGTAATCGAAAGGCGCGCAACAAAGTCGGTGCGCAATTGCAAGGTCGCGGCGCAAGGTGTTGATTCTTGGTGCCGACTGCGTGACTCGAACACGCGACCTGCCGATTACGAATCGGCTGCTCTACCAACTGAGCTAAGTCGGCCTCAATGCAGCCCCCGGATTATAGATGAATCCCTAGCACGCCTGAAGGCATGCGCATCCGCCACGCAACCCCGGATGTATCGGGGTGCTCAGGCGGCAGGGCGAATCCTAACGATCACATCCACTCCATCCGCCACCATGCCGTTCGGCAACGGAGGCAAACCTACGAGTGCTATCGCGTTTGCGTCAATGTCGGTAAGGCGTCCGCTCGCGATGTCATAGAAGTGATGATGGGGTGCCGTGTTGGGGTCGTAAAGAACCTTGTTCGGATCGACGATCACTTCGCGGATCAGCTTCTTCTGAACGAACAGGTTGAGTGTGTTGTAGACGGTCGCCTTCGATGCTTCGGCGCATCGCTTGTTGACGATGGACATTACTTGATCCGCTGACAGGTGTTCCTGCCGAGCGAAGAGTGCGCGCGCAATCTTGAGTCGTTGACGCGTGGGGTTGATCCGGTGGTGGCGCAGGACTCCCACAAGGTCGACATTTGTAAAGGTGTTCTTCCGCACGGTCGGGATGCTACGTCAGCTTCTGAACCTTGTCTAATTCGACCTTCACCCCGGCAGGACTCCCGGGAAGCAGTGCTTCGAGAACGTTGCCCAAGGCTGCGTCCTGACACCCAACGTCGGTTCGAACACGCCACCGTTCTCGGGTCTCGCACCAGCACGCTACGAAGCCGGATAGACAGTCGGCACATTGCACCGGATAGCCGGCACGCAGAGCGCACTAGCCTGACCGAGTAGCGCTCCCATTCATCGTCGTGATGAGCGGCCAGGACTCGTCCAGTCGGGAATCCACCGCGCCCCATCGGACCCCTTCGCCTGCTCGCCGACCGATGGCACAGACTCTGCTCGATCTCCCGCACTCCCAGGCACGCTCGACTAACCGCCTATTCCCGCGGTCGGCCCGGCAATCGGGGCCCTGTGGTGTCTCGTGCAGCGACTTCCTAACATGCAAAGCAAGACGAGAGGGATCCCGCTATGACGACCGAAAAGGGCTTCACGCTGATCGAACTGATGATCGTTGTATCGATCGTCTCGATTCTGGCAATGATCGCTTACCCAAGCTATGCCGTCTACATGCAACGTGCCCGGCTTGCTGAGGCGCGGTCGCAACTGATGGATGCCAGGGCCAAGCTCGAGCAGTACTTCCAGGACAATCGCCAGTACACGAATGCCGATGGCACGGGCTTCCCGTGCAATAGCACGGTCCTAGCCGCCAACACGAAGTACTTCACTTACACCTGCACCCTTGCTGCCAATACCTATACCGTGACCGCGACCGGCAAGGCTGCGGAAGGCATGAGCGACTTCGTGTTCACAATCAACCAGGACGGCGTGCGAGCGACGACCGGGGTTCCAAGCGGATGGTCCAATCCTGGAAGCTGCTGGGTCATGAGGAAGGATGGATCATGCTGATCCTCCAACCCAGCGAGCGGGGCGTTTCCCTGATAGAGCTCATGATCGGTCTGGCCTTACTGGCGTTCGTTCTGATGATGGGGGTCCCCGCGTTCGGCACCTTTCTACAGAACCAGAAGCTACGGGAGGCGGCGAACACGACGTTCGCCGAGGCAACGTATGCACGCGCCGAAGCTGTTCGCCTCAACGCGAACGTCCAACTCGTCTTCACCGATGTCGAGCCCGACGTCAGCAACTTCACGGACGCCACGGCGAGCACATCTGGCCGCAATCTCCTGGTACGGGGAAGCGTTTATAACCCGGCAACAGGTCAGCCCGACCAGAAGATCCTCGACGTCAAGCTGCAGCGCGAAGGCTCCGGCCAAACAGACACGTCCGCCACCGGGGTAGAGCTTGCATCGACGACCGGCCTGATCGAATTTACACCTCTCGGCGGAACGACGCTCGCAGCCGACGAAACGATCCAGATAACGAATCCCGCCGGTGGGGAGTGCAAGAGTGCCGGCGGGACGATGCGCTGCCTCAATGTGGTGATTACGCGCGGCGGTCAGATCCGCCTGTGCGACCCCGCCGTGACCACGCCTGGCGATACACGCTCTTGCGACTAGAACGACTGCGGAGAAACGGCTCATGATGATTAACCGAGGCGAGCAGGCTGGCATGACGCTCATCGAATCGATGGTCGCCATGCTTCTCTTTTCGATGGGCATCCTGGCACTGGTGGGGATGTACGCGACTGCCACCTCTCGCACGTCGGACAGCCAGTACCGCATCGAGGCAGCGAACTTTGCCAATCGCATGATTGGGGAAATCTGGGCCAACGTGGACCGATCAACAGCCGCAAACCTGACCAATACCCTTATGGCATTTCAGCACCGCCCCGGAGACGGCGGTTGCGCCTTCAGCGGGAACGTATCGGCCAACGCGGCCGTAACGCAATGGGTGACCGACATTACTGCTGCCGGAACGGGGCTCCCTGGCGCTGACAACACCATGCAGCAGATCATCGTCGATACCGCCAACGCCAACCGGGTCACAGTCACGGTCTGCTGGCGGGCACCAACCGATACGACTCCTCACCGCCACGTCGTCGTTGCCAATATCAACTGAGCGTCTTTCCATGCGTGCACCCGCCCCCGTTACCGGCGCAGCGCCCCGGCAGCCCGAACGAGGCATGAGCCTCATCGAAATCCTGGTGGGTATCGTGATCGGGATGCTGGGCATACTCGTGATCTTCTCCGTGCTAGCCGTCGCAGAAGGCCGCAAACGGACGACGACCGCAGGCTCCGACGCGCAGATGGCCGGCGCAGTGGCGCTCTTCTCGCTGGAGCGGGATGTGAAGCAGGCCGGTTACGGCTTCGGCACATTCGGCGTGAGCAACCCGATCAACTGCACCGTGGATGCGTACGATGCCCAGCGCGGTGGTGGCAGCCAGGATTTCGACTTTCCGCTGGCGCCGACGCTCATCACGCAGGGCGCGGGGGGAGCACCCGATCGCATTGCCGTGCTCTATGGGAACACGGATCTGATCGTCGCGGGCAAGACATTCACGTTTTCCTCAAACTCCGCCAAGGCGACCTCGGCCACGATGGGGGGACGAACCGGCCTACTCCGCGGCGATGTGCTCTTGATCGCAGGTGTGGTTGGAGGAATCACCAACTGCCAACTGATCGAGGTCACCGGAAACACCAGCGCTGACGCCGTGACCATCGATCATGGCACGGGCAGCTACACGCCGCAAAGCGGCGCTGGCAGCGCCACCGCGAGGTACAACAAGGCAGGCGGACCAGCGTTCTCGAACGGCTTCATCTACGAGCTTGGCTCCTCCCCCAGACGCAATCTCTGGTCGATCCAGAACGGGCGGTTGGTTGTGCAAGACGATCTTCACTGGAGCGATGCTGACGCGGACGGCACCAACGACCCCGTAGCGGTCTACGACGACATAGTCGACCTGCAAGCGGAGTACGGCGTGGCACAGGACTCCAACGGCGACGGACAGCTCGACAGCATCGGGGCATGGACCACCACAGCACCAGCCGACATGGCTTCCGTACACGCGATCCGCGTCGGCATTCTCGCCCGCAGCAGACAAGCCGAGAAAGTCAAGGTGACGGGGACCGCCCCATCCTGGGCGGGCGGCAGCTTCGTGATGAAGAACGCCGACGGCACCACCGACTCCAACCCCGGCGACGCTTCAGCCGGCGACCCTAACAACTGGCGCAACTACCGCTATCGAGCCTACGAGACGCTCGTGCCACTGCGCAATATAGTCTGGGGGAGCATGCCATGAGCAAGCACGCGGCCACGCGCAATGGGCAGGAGATGCTTCGCAACGCATGCGCACACGTTCGACAGCAACGTGCCCAGCGCGGTGTCGTCCTATTCATCGCACTGGTGGTACTGGTCGCGATGATGCTCGCAGGCCTCTCCCTCATGCGCTCTGTGACAAGCAACACCATCGTCGTCGGCAACCTCGCTTCGAAACAGACGATCACGAATGTCGGAGACTGGGGAGTCGAAGCGGGTCGCGCCTGGCTGCTCGCTCAACCGGTCGGCAATCTTTCCAACGACAACCACTCGTCGGGCTACTTCTCTAGCTGGGACGCAGCCATCGACCCGGTGAATGCGCCCCCCAACTGGTGGAAGGAGAAGGGACACGCCGTGGCACTCACGGGCTCACCACTCGACGTCGACGGGATGGATGTCCGCTGGGTGGTGCACCGCCTGTGTTCGACCGCGAACCTCGATGTCAACAATCCGAATCAACGCTGCGTAACCCTGCAAAGCGCGGGTTACGGCTCGTCGAAGGGGGCTGGCGACTATACGACGCAGCCACTGGCAAACTCTCAACAGCCCTATTACCGGGTCACCGTGCGCGTGGTCGACCCAAGGATGACGATCAGCTATATCCAGACGGTGGTCTACTGACCCGTCGCGAGGGCGCAAGACTCGGCCGCACTTCAGAAGCCGCGCGGACTACAGAATTGAATATTCAGGAGTAGAAGATGGAAAAGACTCGAGGTAATCGACACGGACACGGTGCGAGGCACCTCCTTACGACTGCGACGCTCACCGGCATGATGCTGTCTCAAGGGCAGGTGTTGGGTCAAGTAACGGACATCTCGACCATGCCTCTTGGAAGCTCGTCCACGGCGCTGGTGAAGCCGAACATTCTGTTCGTGCTCGACGACTCGGGGTCGATGTCGTGGTCGTACATGCCGGATGCTATCTTTGATAGCCCGCCGAAGAGCGATCCGCTCGGGTGGACCGGGCTCACCAACAAGGTGGGATACCGCAACCATCTATGCAATACCGTCTACTACAACCCGAACACGAAGTACCTGCCACCGCGCAAAGCTGACGGCACCAGCTACCCGGACGCATCATTTACCGACGCCCTGTACGACCCCTATCTGGCCCCAACAGGAACCAAGACGGACTTGAGCACGAAGTTCAAGGCATTCGACAACACCACCTGCTGGAGCCCCGGCACGGAATATTGCAGTACCTACTACACCGAAGCAGAACAGCCCGCATACTATTACAAGTGGAAGGGCTCGGGCTCACCGGTCGATGCGAAATTCACCAATCTCAGAACAGGAGAGTGCGCCAAGCCCATGTCCGGAGGAACCAATCCTGGCGCAAACTGGGAGAAGGTAACCGTCGGTTCAAGCTCTGGCCCTGGAGGCACAAACGAGGAAACCAATTTCGCCAACTGGTACAGCTACTATCGAACCCGAATGATGTCGATGAAGGCAGCGGCCAGCCGCGCCTTTGTCCAGCTGGGTAGCCAGTTCCGCGTCGGCTTCATTACCATCAATCCTGGAAGCCCAGTATCGAAGAATATGTATTTGGCCATCTCCGACTTCGATTCAACGCAGAAGACGAGTTGGTTCAGCACGCTCTTCTCGCAGGAGGCGAGCGGCGGCACACCCTTGCGCGAAGCCCTGTCCCGGGTCGGACGGCATTTCGCCGGGTATCAGAACGGTATCAACAACGGTATGAAAGGCGACCCGGTCCAGTATTCGTGCCAGCAGAACTTCACGATTCTGACCACCGATGGCTACTGGAACGGCGGCGGCGGGGAACAGCTCGACGGCACGACCGACATCGCAAACCACGACGGCACACTGACCAGCCCGTTGTCACCAAGACCGATGTGGGATGGCAGCACGAGCTCCACTGTCACGGACACGACGAAGCAAACAAGCTACAGCTATTCGTCCAGTGGATGCAGCGGCGGAAGGCAGCGAATACGCGAAACCGTCACGACCACCGTTCGCACCAGAAAGTACAGCGACACGATTCTGGTCAGCGACGTAACGAGCGATCCCAGAACCTCTTCGTCGAATTACAAGGACAAGGGTTGTTCCAACAACCCCGGAAGTCTGCCTGCCACGAGCACTGCGACCACGACGGACTCTTCGGCGGGAGAGGCAGCAAGCTCGAACTCTCTATCGGATGTTGCCCAGTATTACTACGCCACCGACCTTCGCACATCGGCCACCAAGGCGACCGGTGCGCTTGGAAAGGATGTAACAACCAACAACGTGCCCTCTGGTGGGAGCGGAGCCGAGGACGACAAGGCCGATTGGCAACACATGACCACTTTCACCATGGGCCTCGGCCTGACGGGTCAGCTCGTCTTCGATCCACAGTACCAATCGGCAAGCACCGGCGACTTCGCCGACATCCGCAAGGGTACCAAGACTTGGCCGATACCGAAGGCGGACACTCCCACGGCGCTCGACGACCTCTGGCATGCCGCGGTGGACGGGCGCGGCAAGTTCTTCAGCGCACGCGATCCCGACTCCGTCGTGAACGGTCTCGCCGAAGCCTTGACCGGGATCAACGCCCGCATCGCTTCTGCCTCGGCGGCCGCGACGTCCAACCTTGAACCTGTGGCGGGAGACAACTTCGCCTATACCGCGAGCTATACCACGATGCAGTGGACGGGCGAGCTCTCGGCGCGCTCCATCGACCTCGGAACCGGCGTCGTCAGTCCCACCCCCATCTGGTCAGCGCAGGAAAAGCTAGACGCCAAGGTCGGCAAGGCCTGCGATAACAGAAGCATCTATCTCTTCCGCGATACTGCGACGAACAAGCTGGTTGACTTCAAGTGGGATTCCCAGAAATGCGACGCGACAGGTGCGCCGACGGGCTCTGCGGAGACGACCCTCGACTCGACCGAACAGGGAAGTTTCGGCGCCACCAAGGTCCAGCAGTTCAGCCAATACAGTGCGATGACGGACGGCTCGAGCGGCACGGCAAACCAGCGAACCAGGGCTGCGGGTGCGAACCTCGTCAACTTCCTGCGCGGTCAATCGGGTAAGGAAGCGTTCGTGACGAACGACCTCGACAAGCTGTATCGAGATCGGGATCACGTCCTGGGGGACATCGTCAACGCCCAGCCCGTGTTCGTGAAGAAGCCCTTCGCGAACTACGCCGACACGGGGTACGCGGCGTTCAAGGTGTCACAGGCCGGCCGAACGCCTATGGTCTACGTGGCCGCCAACGACGGTATGCTCCATGCCATATACGCCGGCACTAGCGAGAGCGACCCTCTGGGCGGCACCGAAGCGTGGGCCTTCATTCCGACCACGGTGCTCGACAAGTTGTGGAAGCTTGCCGACAACAACTACTCTAACCTGCACGACTACACCGTCGACGGCACCCCCGCCGTGAGCGACGCCGCGGATGCATCCGGGAACTGGAAGACCATTCTGGTCGGAGGACTAGGAGCCGGCGGGCGCGGCTACTACGCGCTCGACGTGACCGACCCCGCGAACCCGAAGGGATTGTGGGAGTTCAAGCAGGGGGCCTGCTTCAACGCCGGCTCCGGCGCCGCGCAATACACCGACTGCAACCTCGGCTTGTCCTTCGGCAATCCC
>JAEUMX010000222.1 GCA_016791285.1 Burkholderiales bacterium | reverse complement strand
TCACCTTCTCGCCGATCCGTGCGGCGATCTTGCGATAGCCGTCGGGGCTGGGGTGGATCTCGTTCAGCCAGTCCCCGCTCACCCCGGTGGCGCCTGCGGCAGCTCTCTGCAATGCACCCCGGGTCTCGACGAAATGAAAGTCGGGCAGTGCTGAGGGCCCCTCGGCCAGGACCTTGATTGCCTCGGCGAGCACGTCGACCAGAAAGTTCGTGATCGGGATACGCATATCTTCCGCGATCCCATGGTCGTCGTACGCGCGCTGCAGCCACGGTCCGAGCACTGGCAGGGTGATGAAGCGCGCGGGTGCGTCCCGCGGTGTCGGATAGTCGTAGCCGTGCACCACGATCGGCACGCCGGCATTGGCGCTCTGTGGCGCATCTCGCAGACCCGTGATGATGCGATACCCGTCCTGCACGTCGCGCACGAAGTCTTCCACCTGAACGGTCACCAGGTAGTCGCGCGGATCGCTGCTGCCGGCATCGGGATTGCGCAGCAGTTGCCCGGCGCGATCCATCAGGTCGTTCCCGCCCGCCGACAGCAGGATCGCATGCCAGCGATAGCCGAAGCGTTCGGTCAGGAGCTTCTGTAGATCCCGGTTGCGTGCGAGATCGGCGATGCGCACCAGGGTGTCGCCGGGAGAGGCGATGTTGCAGACGATGCCCGATTGCGGCAGCCGCAGTTCGTAGAGCAGGTTTGAGGACGGAATGCCGCCGATGGTGAACCAGGAGTCGCCCTCGGCGAGCAGGCGGTATGCGAACTCGGCGCTCCCGGGACTGCTGCGGGGGTCGCCGCTGTAGACATCGGTGACCGTGACCACACTTACCGGAACCGCCGCGGACTCTGCCGCGGCGCGCGGCGCAAGACTTCTGACAGCAGCATGCATCGGCCGTTGCGCGGGCGTCCTCGCGGCGCGCCTTGCCGCCGCGGGTCCAGGGGTGGCACTCGCTCGCCGGGGTGTGGGCGCCTTGCCTGCCTTCTTGCGAGCGACCGCTACGGGTGCAACCGCCTTGGCCGTAGCGCGCGACCTCGTGGTTTTATTCGCCGACGGCGGCTTCGTCGGGCTCGCTCTTCTGACCACAGTACGCTTCGGCATATGCGTCCCCTCCCCGCTCGATCATCCGCGAGGACAATCATAGGCCTTTGCCGGACCGTGCGCTAACGGCCTGCGTGCGTCCCTTCCACATCCCGCCCCGGCCGCGCCAGTGCTGCCAGGCCGAGTCGAGCGTGAACAGCAGGTATGCCAGAGCGATGCCCGGCAGCGCCAGTCCCCACACCCACGACCGGCGGTAGAAGCGCAGCGTCGGCTGGTACGCAACCGTCATCATCGCCCACGCGGCGAGGCCCAGTATCTGCGCAGCACCGCGAGCAAGACAGGCAAGGACGGGCGGAGCGAGATACACGACCCCCATCCCGAGAACTGTCGCGGCCAGGAGCAGCGGCGACTCGCGCAACTGGAAGTAGGCCGTGCGCGCAACCATGCGCCGGATGTCCCGCACCCGCGGGTAGGGCCGCAGGCTGTGCGCTCGCTCGGTGAGCCCGAGCCAGATCGGTCCGCGCGCCTTCATGCGCCGGGCAAGCGCGCAGTCGTCGATCAGCGCACCGCGGATCGCCGCGATTCCGCCCGCTGCCGCCAGCGCGTCGCGGCGCACGAGCATGCAGCCGCCGGCGGCGGCGGCCGTGCGCTGGTTCGGTCGGTTGACCCAGCGGAACGGGTAGAGCATCTGGAAGAAGAAGACGAAGGCCGGAATCAGGGCACGCTCCGCCACGCTTTCGCAGCGCAGTTTCACCATGAGCGAGGTGAGCACGAGGCCGCCTGCCCGCGCCCGCGTGACCAGCGCGCTGAGCATGTCCGGCGCATGTGTTATGTCAGCGTCGGTGAGCAGCAGGTATTCCGGGGGCTCGGGCAACGAGTCGGCATGGCGAACGCCCTGCTCCGACGCCCACAGCTTGCCGGACCAGCCGGGCGGCAGCGGCGCACCCGCGAGTACCGTCAGGCGGTCCGCCGCGCCAGCCGCCTGCGCCGCGCTCCGGGCGTTCGCCGCGGTGCCGTCGGCGCTGTGGTCGTCGACCAGGGCGACCGAGAAGGGTCCCGGGTAATGCTGTCGCAGCAGCGAGCCGATGGTCTCGACAATCAGCGCCGCCTCGTCTCGGGCCGGCACCACGGCAACCACTGAGGGCCAGCGATCGTGCGCTGGAGATGGCGCCGCATCCCGATCGTCCCGCTCCGCGGTCCGCCAGAAGCGCCCGCGCGCGAAGAGAAGGTACGACCAGACGGTGCAAGCGGCAAAGGAAACGAGGAAGACGATTACCACCTCCTACATGCCAAGCTTGCTGCGCGCCAAGTCCGAAACGACGAACTTGAACTTGCCGTTCGCCGTTCGTGCAATCTCGCCGACGGTCTCGACGTCGATCTTCACGGTCTTGCCGACCCAGGTCCGCAGTTCCCGAATCAGGGCGGCGGCATCGTCGCTCGTGAACTCAGGCTCGGGCACGACCCTGATCGTCAGATGCATCGGGTCGTCCTGCACGATCTGGGAGCTCGCCACGCCGCGCGAGCGGTTGAAAGCGATCGAGACACCGGTGGGGGCGAGGAAGCTCCCCTCCGGCGTGAGCAGGAAATCACTGGCCCGCATCTCGACTTCGCTCATCAAGCAGTGGTTGCGGCCACAAGGACAGGTGTTCTCCACGGGCGATGCGATGTCGTCAATTTCGTATCGAATCAGCGGCATCGCACGGTTGAGGAGCGAGGTGCCCACAACGACCGAGCGACCCGGCAGAGTGTCGCTCGCAACGAACTCGACGATGCCGGTTTCCATGCTGACGTGCAGGTGTTCGCTCGCGCCGCAGCCGGCACCGATCACGACTCTCTCTATCTGACCGTAATAGTTGTAGATGGGACATGCGAAGACCTCACCGATGGCCTTGCGCTGCCAGGGCAGTATCGGCTCGGAGTTGAGGAACACGCCCCGCAAGGGCAGCGTGCGACCCGCGGAGGCCGAAAACCGCGCCAGCAACCCGATCGCCGACGGATAGCCGCGCAGATACCTCACCTTCGAGCCAGCGATCGCATCCAGATACAGGCCTGCTCGATCAGGCGCCAGATGGTAGGTCGAAAAGTGGACTTGGCGGTCGTGGTAATTCCTGATCCAGAAGGGTGGCGTGCGCCGGCCCATGGGTACGACTTTGTAGCCCCCGAAGACGCCAATCCAGTCGTCGGGGTTGTAGTCCCCCCAATACCGATGAAGATACTGAACCGCCTTCGTTGCGAGAAAGGTTCGGTCGTCCATGTACACCGTGAGCGGTGTGCCGGTGGTGCCGGAGGTCGACTCGGAGCGGATTGTCCTCCGGTCGTACCCGTCGGCCAGCAGGTCGCCGGCGCGTTGCCTGACCGTCTCCTTGCTAAGCGTGGGTAGGCGTTTCAGGTCGTCGACCGACTGGATCTGGCTGGGCGCGATCCCGTACTCGGCGAACACGTGGCGGTAATAGGGCACGTGAGCCGCCGCATGGTGGACGATCTCCTGCAAGCGTCGCTGCTGCAGGTCCTCGAGGCGCGCGCGGGACCACCATTGCGATTCCGTCAACTCGTCGAGGTACTGGCGCACGGCCCGCGGAGACTCGCGGTAATGCTTGACGGCGCCGTACACGGAACTGGCGATGGACCGCGTCCAGACCGGAGACCGCTCGTAGAGACGCACCATGCCGTTCGCTACGTAGCGCATTGCTCCTGACCCCTGGTCGGAACTCGAGCCGGGCCACCCCGGCCGAATACGTCGAGCACCCGACCGTCCAGACCCGCCGGTACCGGAAGGCCGGCTGCGGCAAGCAGCGTGGGCGCCACGTCCACCAGCCGGACATCGGGCAAGCGCACGCCGCGCCTGATCCCCTCCCCGTACAGAATGAGCATGCCGCGCTCGTCGTGCATCGCCGAGCGTGTCCGCCCGAGCCGCCGACTCAAGTGCGAGAAAGGCACGCCCTGGTCCCCGTAGCGGACTGCGAGCGTTTCGAGGTCGCCGTCGCGATAGCGCGCCACCTTCGCGTCGAGATTGAACTTCACCACCACTTCGTCGGCGTGCTCGTGCACCTGAAACAGCGGCAAGCCTGTATCCGTCACGACGATCCCGCGCACCCGGTTCGCCGTGTCCGGCGGGAGACCGTGTCCATTGCGTGAACGCAATGCCACCCAGCGCGCCACCGGGCAGGCCACGATCTCTTTCTCGACGCCGATGAGCTCGGTCAATCGCGACCCGCGGATCACGTAGCGCCACTCCCCCACCTCCGCCGACTCCGGCTCGGCTGCCATGCCATGCTCCGAGACAACCGCGACCACGGCATCGGCGGGCAGACGCGCAAGCAATCGTCCCAGGATCCGGTCGGTACGCGCATAAGCGTCCGCGACGGCACCGCGGAAGCGCGCGATCGCACCTGCATCGACCATGGGGAAGTGCTGCGGCTCGAAATAGCGCCAATAGCGATGACAGACGAAATCGACGAGGAAGGTGTGGAAGCTGTGAAAGCCCGGACGGAAGCGGGCGCACAGATGCGCGAACACATCGGCGGAGAGCTCGATCTTGGCATGGCGCAGCAGCAGCGCGCGCTGCTCGGCATCGCGCGTGGTCGCCGCGCGCAGGAGGGTGGTACCGAGCAGGGCCATCGTCGGCGCGCGCAACCCGTGGCGTCGCAGTGTTGCGGCAAGGCGCAAGGGCCTGGCCGGGGACAGGCGATGCCCGCTCTCGCGCTCGCTGTCCTGCTGCTCGCGATCGAGCGCCTTGATCGCCGACAGCTCGGGTGGCCAGGTCCGCGCATCACGGGCCCAGTGCGAGGGAATGATGAAGCCGTCGGTCTCGCCGGGCGGCCAGTCCAGCGGCCAGCCGTAGACGCCCACACGCTCCCCGTGCCGCTCGAATATCTGCCACAGGCTCGGCTCCCGCAGGTCGTCCGCGGTGTGGTAGAAGCGGGTTATGCCGTGACGCTCCGGATGGCAACCGGTTGCCATCGTCGCCCACGCGACCTGGGGTCGGTAGTGCTCGTCACCCGGCACGCGCACCGACAGGAGCGTCGCCCGGCAGCCCTCGGCCTGCAGCCGCTGCAGATTGGGCAGGCGGCCGGCCGCGATCAGGGGATCGATCACGGCCCACGTGGCGGCCGAGATACCGAAGACGAAGACGGGTCGCGGCATCAGGCTGCCCGGTTCAACGCTGTCGAGCGGCGCGATTCGCGTCAGCCCGCGGCGCAGCCCACGCCCTCGTAGGCGCGGAGCAGTGCTCGCTCGCAAAAAGTCCACGCGAGCTCGTTCTCGATCTTGAGGCGCCCGATTTGGCCCAACTGCCGCCGCAGACCCGGGTCGTCCGCCAATTGCAGAATCTGGTGTGCGAGCTCGCGGAAGTCGTTCTCCCGTGCGTAGAGGGCGGCATCGCCGCAGATAGTCCGGGTTTCCTTCAGTTCGAACGCGACGATCGGCTTGCCGAGCGCCATGTATTCGAGCGACTTCACCATGACGCACGAATCGGTGAAGGCGTTCTTCGGATCCGGTATCACGCACAGATCGCACGCGGCGAGGCGCTGCATTGCCTGCAGCGGCGCGAGCCGCCCGGTGAATTCGACACTGTCACCGAGCGACATCCGACTCGCGGCCTGCTGCAAGGCAGCGTATGCGCTGCCGTCCCCCACCAGTACGAAGCGCACATCGACCCGCTGTCGGGTCCACCTGATGTACTGCGCCGCCTGTAGGAGATAGTCGATCCCATCCTGCGGGTTCATGTCTCCGACGTACCCGACCTCGACGATATCGCGCGCGCTGCCGCCGCCCCTCGCCTCGGGCAGGCGCGAAAGGTCCGGACCGTTGTATACGAGTGTGAGGCGTTCGGCATCCACCCCGCCGCGCCCGATCGCGCATTGCCGGCCGCTTTCGCTGGTCACCAGGACGTGATCGGCAGCCCGATAGGTCCAGCGTTCCAGTGCGAGCGCCATGCGATAGAGCCAGCGCCGCTTGCCGTAGCGAACCTGGGACAGCTCCGGACACAGATCGTGCTGATCGAACACGAAACGCCGGCCGAGCAGCCGCCACAAGCTGCCAACCGGAAAGAAGATGTCGGGCGGATTGCAGATGTGGATGGCGTCGAAGCGGGTCTTGACGAACACGGCGCTGGAGAGGAGCACGACGGCCGCAAAGCTGTAGCCATACTCGAGCAGATGCCCTACGGCACCCCCGGGCAGCCGCGGTACCGGATAGAAGGCAACCGTGACGCCCTCGTGCGATGACTTCAGGGGGTCACCCGGATAGCGCGGACAGATGACCATGACACGGTGGCCCGCGCGCATCAGGGTGCGCGCGATCTTCTGGACGCGGGTGTCGTACGTGTAGCTCATGTTCTCGATCACGATCAGCACCCGCAGCGTCCTTGGCGGGCTGCAGGTCGCCGCCGCGGCCGGAGCGTGACCGCTACTGGACGTCGTATCCATACTCGAGCGCCTTGGATCGGATGCGGTCCGTGAGCACCGGATCGAGGGCACGCAGGGCCTCCCAGGAGGGTAGCTCCTGCCCTGCTGCCCCCGACGACCCCGACAGTCGTCGCTTTATCGCGGGACTCACGTCGCAGCGCAGCCGTTCGCACAGTTCCTCATACAGGTGAAAGGCCCTGCCGCGCCGCCGCGTGTTGACATCCGGGTCCACCTGGGCCAAGACCCTGCGGTCGGGGCTCAAATGCAGGCGCTCACAGAATTCCTCGAAAACGTCCCGAAAGGTGTCGATCCGGTAGCGCCATCCGGCGCTCTTCTCCGCCTCCAGGTTCCAGTAGTACCAGTACTTCGCCGCACGCAAAAGGATGGGGTCCTCGGGCGCTATGGGTGTGTGAGCACAGATGAACGACCATGAAGCGGGCTTGAACGTCGTCGCCGAGGCAATGACCTGGCGGGGATCACGGACTTGATGAAAAACCTGATCGAAGTCGTAGTGGCGCACCGGTACCCCCCAGGCCACCACCTCGGCATTCACCGCCATGGTCCACGAGGCGATGCCATCCTCGCCCATGCGCTCATGTCCGACATCCAGGCCAAGTCGCCGCAGCAGGTGCGTGATGTACTTCGTGCCACTCCGACCACAGCCGGTGATCAGCAGGCGCTTGCGAGCTCGCATATCTCTCTCGCTCAATGAGTTAGCGTTCTTACTTAACCAAGGAACTGAAACGCGAACGGAGGGATTTTCCGAGGGCGGCTGCCTGGAACCCGAAGTTCCTGCGCTTGCAGCGTCTTGTGCAAACCGCCTACGTCCCCGGCATGATACTGGCCTCGGCACCCCGGACGCCATATCGCGCGATATCCGCCGAGACAGACGGGGCAAAACAGCGGCCGAGGTCCGCGCCACGCATCTGCCTGCGGCGCTCGGTATAATGCCCCGAACCACTGCTGTTTCCTGCCTGATGCCGCGCTTCCCCCTCGATTCCCGGATTTTCTTCGCTGCCGTCTGCGCGGTCTGCGCGGGTCTCGTCGCCTTCGGCCTGTATCTCCAGCACAGTCAAGGGCTGGAGCCTTGCCCCTTGTGCATCCTGCAGCGCGTCATCTTTATCGCCATCGGTGCCGTGGCGCTGGTGGCAGCCCTGCTGGACCCCCGGCGACCCGCGGCACGGATCGGGGCGGGTCTGGCGGTGGCATTGCTCGCGTTGGCGGGGATGGTAGTGGCAGGGCGCCAGTCGTGGCTGCAGCACTTTCCGCCGCCGATCCAGGAGTGCGGTGCCGACTTCTATTTCCTGGTCGACACCACGCCGCTGGCGCAGCTCCTGCCGGCGCTCTTCAGCGGCACTGGAGACTGCGCCAAGCGCAGCTGGCTGTTTCTAAACCTGTCGATCGCCGAGTGGGCGCTTGTCTTTTTCTCGGCGATTGCCGTCCTGGCGCTCTGGCGTACCTTCGCCGAGGAACCGTCCGCTCGCGCGTACCGGAAGCTCTCGCAGCCGCCTGATTTCGTCGAACGGTAGCGGATGGCAAAAGTAGAACCCCTGCACCTCGTCGCAGCGGTTCGCGCGCAGGAAGTCGAGCTGCTGGGTGCTCTCGACGCCCTCCGCCAAGACCTTCAGGTTCAGGCTGTGGCCCAGGGTGATGACGGCCTTGACGATCGCCGCATCGTCCGCATCCTGACCGATATCGCACACGAACGATTTGTCGATCTTGAGCCGGTCGATCGGAAAGCGCTTCAGGTAGTTGAGACTGGAGTAGCCGGTGCCAAAGTCGTCGATCGCGAGCTGGATGCCGAGATTCTTC
Source organism: Burkholderiales bacterium (assembly GCA_016791285.1). The sequence continues at coordinate 5,615 of JAEUMX010000222.1, read as the reverse complement.
AACGCCTGCAGCTCGTCGATGAACTTCGCCGCATCGTGCATGGCGAGGCTCTCCGTCACCTCGAGCTCGAGATGGACTGGATCGAGGCCGGTTTCGGCGAGGATGCGACCCACGGTCTCGGCGAGCCCTCCCTGCCTGAACTGGGCGGGCGAAAGATTCACCGACACCACCACGGGCGGGAGCCCTTCCGCCTGTAGCGTCTTGACCTGGCGGCAGGCGGTGCGCAGCACCCATTCGCCGATCGGCACGATCAGCCCGGTCTCCTCGGCGATCGGCACGAAGCGGTTCGGCGCGATCATGCCCTCGCCGGGAAAGTCCCACCGGATCAGCGCTTCGAGTCCGATCACGCGCCCGGTTCCGAGATCGAGCTTCGGCTGATAGTGCAGGCGGAACTCGTTGCGCTCGAGGGCGCGACGCAGGTTGCCCTGGGTCTGAAGGCGCACCGCGAACTTGGAGCTCATGTCCGGCGCGTAGAACTGGAAGTTGTTGCGGCCAGTCTCCTTTGCCCGGTACATGGCGGCATCCGCGTTCTTGAGCAGCGTTTCGGCGTCGGTGCCATCGCGCGGATAGATGCTCACGCCGATGCTGCAGGTCGCGCTGTACTCCACGTCCCGGTGACACCACGGGGCCGACACCGCGGACAGGATCCGCCGCATCTGGTCGGCCAAGTGACCGTGGCCGGGCAGACCGGAAATGACGAGCGCAAACTCGTCGCCGCCGTGGCGCGCCACGGTGTCGTAGTCGCGGACGCAGTCGCGCAGGCGCTCGGCCACGCTGTTGAGCAGCGCATCGCCGACGTTGTGACCCAGGCTGTCGTTGATGAACTTGAACCGGTCCAGGTCGACGAGCACCACCGCGACCGCCGACTGATAGCGCTCCGCCTGTCGCAGCGCCTGCTCGAGGCGGTCGCGCAACAGCGAGCGGTTGGGCAACCCGGTCAGCGCATCATGGTTGGACTGGTGCAGGAGCTGCTGCTCGAAGAGCTTGCTGTCGGTGACGTCCTTCAGCGTGCCCTCGAAGAAGACGATGTTGCCTGCGGCATCGCAGACCGTACGCGCGCTCTCCGCCACCCAGATCATGCTGCCGTCCTTGCGGTACATGCGCGATTCGAAGTTGCTCACGGTGCCGCGCCCGCGCAGTGCATGGATGAGCTCCTGGCGTCGTCCCGGCTCGACGTACAGACTTTGGAGCGAGGTGACGGCGTTGATCAGATCCTGCGGCGAATCGTAGCCAAGGATGCGGGCGAGCGCAGGATTCACGCGCACGTAGCGTCCGTCGGGGGAGCTCTGGAAGATGCCCTCGACCGCGTGCTCGAAGATGCTCCGGTAACGCTCCTCGGCAACGCGCAGTGCCTCCTGCGCGAGCCGGCGCTCGGTCACGTCCTCGACGAACCCCTCGATCCACGCCAGCGCGCCTTGCGCATCGAAGACGCCGGTGCCCCGATCGGCCACCCACTTTACGACGCCGGAGCGGGTCATCACCCGATACTCCAGAAAGAAGCGGTGCCGCGCGCGGATCGCTGCCATGGCCTCGGTCCGGACCCGGGCACGGTCTTCGGCCAGGATCGCCGTGTCGCCGGCAAGACGCTGCTTTCCGATCAACTCTTCGGGCGCGCAGCCGAAGAGCCCGAGCGCGCCCGCGCTGGCAAACTCCGTGGTCCAATGCTCGTCCGCGCGGCAGCGATAGACTACGCCGTGGAGGTGGGCAAGCAGGCTATCGAGCATGTCGCGATCACGATCGGCCAGCGTCCGGGTGTGGCGCACCGACCCTCGGCCGTGCCCTGGCGTGACGTCGTCGCTCTCCGATTCCATGTCTCGTGGCGCGGCTCGTGGACAGCGCTGCGTGAAGAATGCTGGCATCGGCCAGCCGAGGTATCAGGCCGGAGATTGCGCCGGTTCGCGCACGTCCGCAATCTGGGGCAGCGCCGACCCACGTCAGCGCCCGTCGCCTGGGGCTACTTCACCAGCGTCACCGGAAGTTCTGCGAGCCGCAGCACGTCGCTCGCCACCGAGCCGAGCAGCAGATGCGTGAGTGCCCCGCGCCCATGCGAGCCGAGAACGATCTGGTCGAAGCCCTTTTCCTTGGCGTAAGCGGCGATGGTCTGCGCCACGTGGCCGACCGCGATGTGGTGGGTGTACGGCACGCCTGCCGCGTCCAGGATCGCGCGCGCTTCCTGTAGCGCCGCCAACCCTTCCTCGCGGTAGTAGTCCTGCAAATCCTCGCGGCCGACGAACATGCGCGCGTGGCCCGATTGGATGGGGATCTGCACGTTGAGCAGATGCATCTCCGGCGACTGCCCCAGGCGAAGCGCCTGTTCCACCGCGCGCCGGGAATGGGGCGAGCCGTCCACTGCGATCAGCATCTTTGCCATGTCTCCTCCTCGCGCCGTGCTAGTCGCGCCGGGAGGTGGGATCGAGCGCCAGTTCGGTCACCGGCGCCGCGACGGTTTGCCTGCGCCGCGCCAGCACGGTGCCGAGCAGGACCACGAAGGCGGCCCCGGCGGCGGCCGTCGCGTAGTGCAGCCAACCCGGCATGCCTTCCAAGTACGGCTTGACGACGACATCGCTCACGATCATGTCGCCGCCAATCCAGCCCAGCAGCGCCCCACCGAGAGTGATCACCACCGGGAAGCGGTCCATCAGCTTGAGCACGAGCTTGCTGCCCCAGACGATGATCGGGATGCTGATCAGGATGCCGAATACGACCAGGCCGAGATCCCCCTTGGCCGCCCCGGCCACGGCGATCACGTTGTCCAGGCTCATCACCGCGTCGGCCACGACGATGGTCTTGATGGCCCCCAGCAGGTGCGTGCTGCCTTCGACGTGGCCGTGAGCATCCTCATCCTCGGGCAACAGCAGCTTGACGCCGATCCAGAACAGGAGCAGCGCGCCGACCACCTTCAGATAGGGCAGCGCGAGCAATTGCAGGGCGAAGAAGATGAGCACGATGCGCAGGCCGATGGCGCCGAACACACCCCAGAAAATACCCTTGCGGCGCTGCGCCTCGGGCAGCTTGCGGCAGGCCAGTGCGATCACGACGGCGTTGTCGCCACCCAGCAGGATGTCGATGGCGATGATTTGCGCTACCGCTATCCAGAAGGTGCTGTCCAGCATGAAATCGGGCATCCCGCTCTTCCTCTTTGGTCGCCACTAGGAGCCTCGCTCTCACGACTGCGGGCCACGTAAACCCTGGCGGGGGTCCTCAGGCGGGCCGCGCGCCGCTGCGTGTGCGTCGCGACCGTCCTCCTGGCCGCGTTCTGGACGAGGCCTTGCCGCCCCACACTTCCCGTACCGCAAAGAGAAGTGCCGCGATCGCGGGTTCTTGCTCGCGCCCTGCAAGATAGATGAACTGAAGCATGGTGGTAAGACGAGCGCTGTTCAGCACGATCAGCTCTCGGGTCTTCTCACGCGCATGGGCCAGATCTTCGCGCAGCAGCGACAGCCCGAGCCCGGAGACGATCAAATTCTCGATCACAGTCTCGTTATCCGCCTGGACGACACTGAGCGGTTCGACCCCGTGCTGCAGGAAGAGCTCTCGCACCAGCCCGTGATGGCTGCTAATGGGAGCCGTGAGGATCCACGGGAGAGCGGCGAGCTCGCCCCATGTCGCGCGCTCGACCTGGTCCTTCCAGGCCGCGGGGGCGGCAACCCGATAGGCGATCTCGTGCAGCGCGAGACTCGCCACCGCCGGGTGGGTCAGGTTGCCGAAATAAAAGCTCGCATCGAGTTCGCCACTGCGCACCGACTCGAAGGCAGCGCCCGATACCTGATGATGCACGTCGAGCTCGAGGAGCGGATAAAGCTCCACCGCGCGGCTTAGAAACTCGCCGAGCCTGATTGATTCCGGGTCGGACACGGTTCCAAGTCGCAGTCGGCCCGCGACCGCGCCGGCAAGTGAACGGGCTTCGGCCATCAACTCCTGCGCCGCGCTCAGCACCCTCTCCGCCAGCGCGAGCAAACGCTTGCCCGGTGCGGTGAGGACCATGCCGGTCGGCGTGCGATCGAAGAGCGGCAGGCCGAGCTCCTCCTCGAGCGCCTTGATCTGGGCGCTCACGGCAGGCTGGCTGATGTGCACCTTCTCTGCGGCGCGGGTCACGTGCCCGAACTCCGCCACGGCGGCAAAGGTACGCAGCTGATAAAGCTCCATGGGTCCTCGGCAAACTGCACCATCAGGGAAATCGATCGGGCGTATCCAAACATGCAATTGGATCTCGCGACCGGCAACCTCTACATTGCACGGCACAAGCTTCAAACAGCATAGATTTCAACAACCTCAATGGAGACTATCATGAAAATCATCGTACCCTTCGATCACAGCGTGGCGCCGCCGAAGCGCTTCTGGTCGGCATTGTTGAAGCCGGCGGTGCAGCCGGAGAACCCGGCAGCAGACCTCGCGGCCATGCGTCTTAGCCTGGCGCTGGGCGCACCGTATGTTCTCCTCGACCGGGCGGAGCACCTTCGGGTGAAAGCCGTCGCGGGCGCCTGGGAAGAGCTGAAGCGCGCGCTCGGGGGGATCGGCGAGTGGTTCCAGCGTCGTGACGCGGTGGAGCGCGAAGAGCGGTCGGCCGCCGCGGACGGGCTCGACGCGCTCACCAGGCAAGCGCACCTGCGCGACATCCAGCGCACCCGTCACCTGCGCATGTAACCCGGGTGGCGCGGCGGGAGCGAGCATCGCCCCGCCGCGATGCTGGATGGCGTGAGAAAATGGGCGGGTCTCCCAAGAGCACCCGCCCATGCTTGCCCAGGATCTGCACGTTCACACCACTTGGTCTTACGCGGACGGCGCGATCGTGCGCGAGCAGACCGTCGAACTCATTGCGCAGGTCCACCACGCGCGCGTGCTCGGCATCAGCGACCACTTCGAACATCTCGTCGACATGGATGTCGACGCCTACGCCGAGGCGGTGCGCCGCGCCGGATTGTGGGTCGGCACCGAGGTCAACGGCGCCGCCTGGATGCCCGCTGCCGTCGACGCACCGGTCGATTACTACATCGTCCATTGTTACGACACCGATGCCGACTACGCTGGGCTCGAGCGGCTGCTCGCGACCGGTCGGCCGGTGATCATCGCGCACCCGCACGCGCTCGACACGCAGCTCGCACGCGTGCCGGCCGCGTGCCGGGTCGAGGTGAACAACCGCTACATCTGGCGTGGTGACTGGCGCGCGTACTACACGCCCCACGTGCACCGCTTTCGTTTCGTCCTGAGCTCCGACGCGCACCAGCCCAACTGGCTCAATCAGACGCTCGCGCGCTACGTCGCCGATCAGCTCGGCATCGAGGAGACGTTCGTCTTCGCCAGCTGATCAACCGGAGAGACCATTTCCCGTCGCAGACCAAGAGTTCGACGGTCGCAAGACAAAAACCGAGGAGAGGATCTGGCATGACCATCGAAGTGGAGAAGAACGGGCACGTATGGACCGTGGTGATGAACCGTCCGGAAACCCGCAACGCGATGGATCCCGGGAGCGCCGACGCGCTCACCCGCGCCATGCTCGACTTCGACGCCGACAGCGATGCGCGCGTGGCGGTGCTGTACGGCGCAGGCGGCGCCTTCTGCTCGGGCTGGGATCTCGAGTACGTGAGCACGCTCGCCGGCGACTACCCGCTCGGCGA
>JAEUMX010000343.1 GCA_016791285.1 Burkholderiales bacterium | reverse complement strand
GTCGCTGGCATTCTGAAACAGATTCAGAAGCACGTGCTCGACGCGGATCTGGTCGGTCAGCACCGGCGGCAAGCCCTCGGCGAGTTCCGATACGATCTGGATGCCGCGACGGCGTGCCTCGAAATCGAAGAGCTGGCACGCCGAGCGCACCAACTCGCTCAAGTTCGCGGGCTGCGTCCTGCCTCCGCTCTTGCCCACCAGGCTGCGGAGCTCCTCGATGACGGACGCCGCCCGATGCGCCTGCGCCCGGATCTGCTCCAGATCGTTCACGACATCGCCCACCGGCACGGTCTCCCGTGCGAAGCGCCGCAAACCCGCTTCGGCGTAATTGGCGATCGCGGAAAGCGGCTGACTGAGCTCGTGCGCCACGACGATGCCGATGCCGCTCGCCATGTAACGCCGATGCAGCTCGATCACCTCGGCCGCACGATTTCGCGATTCCTCCTCGGCGAACTGTTTCGCGGTGATGTCGATGCCGGTGACGACGAAGTACTGCGGTTGCTGCGCGGCATCTGCATGACAGGTCGCCACCCATTCTATCGCGCGCCGCGATCCATCGCGATGGAGGAGGTGGCTTTCATAGCCTTGAGCGAGACACTGGTCGCCCGCTTTGGCGAACGCTTCCTTGACGGGACCGACTTCTTGCTCGGGTAGCAGATCCCAAAGAGGCCGGCTTACGAGCGACTCGGATTCATAACCGGTCGCCATGGCGAACGCCTTGTTCACGCGCGAAATGCGGCCCTCCAGATCGAGCACGAGGATCAATGCGGCGGAAGTCTCCAGCAAGGAAACGACGAAGTTTCGCTCCGCGTGCAACGCGTGGTCGGCCATACGCTCCGCGGTGCGATCGATCGCGCTACCGATGATCAATTCGATCTCGCCTGAAGCGTTGCGCCGCAGCACCCGTTTCGACGAGCTGATCCAGCGCTGCGATCCGTCCTTGCGCAGCCACCGGCCTTCCCTTCTATTCGGCGTATTGCCGGCAAGAAGGGACGTGAAACAAGCGTTGAATGCCCCGGCTTCCTCATTCGGCACGAGGGTCTCGATGAGGGTCTTGCCTTCGACCTCCGCGAAAGAGTACCCGGAGATCGTCTCGAACGCAGCGTTCACTCGCGCGATGCGCCCGGCGCGATCCAGGACATAGATGGCGGCGTCGACCGTGTCGAGAATTCCGGACGCGAAATCGCGCTCGGCAACGAGTTGCGACGTTCGTTCTACGACCAGATCCTCCAGCCTCCCCGCGAGCTGGCGCAGCTCGCTTTCGGCCTGCTTGATGCGGCTGATTTCCGTGAGCGTTACCACTACGCCTTCGATTCGATTGTCACTGGTCCGATACGGTGTCACGCGCCGCAGGTACCAGTCTTCTGGCGTCGACACCTCGCGCTGCAGCGGGGCCAGCGTCGCCAATACGGCTTCGATGTCGGCCGCGAGCTCGGGATCGGAGAAGCGGGACGTAAGATCGCCAATGGGCCGTCCCACATCGGACGGAATAAGATTGAAAAGCCGTGTCGCAGCGGCGGTAAAGCGCTTGATCCTGCCGTCGGCACCGAGGAAGACCGTGGCGATGTCGGTGCTCGCGAGCAGGTTCGCCATGTCGTTGTTGGCGGCTTCGAGCTCCTCGACCTTGTCGCGCAACTGGCTGTTGACGGTGGAGAGCTCTTCGTTGAGGGACTGCAACTCCTCCTTGGAAGTCTCCAGCTCCTCGTTAGCGGACTGGAGCTCTTCGTTCATCGACATGACCTCCTCGGTGGAGGCCTTCAGCTCCTCGTTCGAGCTCTCTAGCTCTTCGATCGTGCTGTGCAACTCTTCGCGGGAGCTCTTCAGCTCGTGCTCGAGCTGACTCACGAGCGCCTCGTCGACTTCCGCCACCGGCGTGGCTTTCCCCGGTGGCGGGCGGCGGCGCTCATCCTCGAACGTGATCAGCATCAGCCCCTGGGAGTCACGTGGTGGCCGCAGCGGCTCCGCCGTCACTCGCACCGATACCTGGCGCCCCTCGCGCCTGACGTGCCCGCCGCTGATGCTGACGCGCTCCCCTTCCCGCACCGCCTTTTGCATGACAGCGCGAAGACGAGCCCGCAGCCCCGGGCGGGCGAGCGCGAGCACGTCCTGGGTCGGAACGCCGCTCGGTTGTTGCAGGTACAGGTGCGTCACACCCGAGAAATAGACAACCTCGTGCCGGGAATTGGCCACGACCGCCGCCGGCGCATAATCGTCCACGAGCTTTTGCAGCGTCAGCTCTGCAACAGCCGCTGCCTGTGCCGGCATGGCGACCGAAGCGGGCTGGCCGTATCCCGTGCGCGCATCGCCGGCCGAGATCGGGAATTCCAGCTGGACCTTCCGCGGCACGCTGATGCGACGGAAGACGCGCCATTTCTTCGACATCGGCTCGAAGAGATCGCTGTGCGCCCCGACGCTCTCGGAGGGGCCGAGCACCAGATAACCCCCGCCCCGCAAGGCGAAGTGAACGAGGGCAACCAGTTTCTGCTGGACTTGCGGCTCGAGATAGATCAGAACGTTGCGGCAGCTCACCAGGTCGATCCTGGAGAAAGGCGCGTCGCTCAGGATATTCTGTTGCGCGAACAGGACTGCCTCCCGCAGCTGCTTGTTGACCTGGTAGGTCTGCGCGTCCGTACGCAGAAAAAAGCGCGCGATTCGCTCCGGCGCTACATCGGCCAAGAGACTTTCCTGATAGCTTCCCTGACGTGCGATCTGCAGGGCATCGACATCGATATCCGTTGCAAAGATCTGCACCGGACACACCTTTTGTGCCGCCGTGATCGCCTCGAAGAGCACCATCGCGATGGAGTAGGCCTCTTCCCCGGTCGCGCAGCCCGGCACCCACACCCGGATCGGCCGCTCGCTTGAGCAAGCGCGCAGGATGTCGGGTATGACTTCGGTCTCCAGGACCCGGTACATCTCGCGGTCGCGAAAGAAGCTCGTGACGCTGATGAGCAGATCCTTGGTGAGTTGCTTGAGTTCCTCTGGGTGCTCGCGCAGAAGGGTGATGTAATCCTTGATCTGCTCGACGTGGTTGAGGTTCATGCGGCGCTGGATTCGTCGCACCAGCATGGCCTTGCGGTAGGTGCGGAAATCGAAGTTGGTGTGGGCCCGCAGGAACGCGACCACCTGCGATAGCATCTCGCCCCCGGCGCCGGTCTCCGGCCGGGTCGCTGCGCCCTCGGCGACGAAGTGCCGCAGGTAGCGCTGCAGCGCCTCCGGCATTTGCTCGACGGGCAGGACGTAGTCCGCAAGCCCCGTCGCAATGGCGTTCTGCGGCATCTGACCGTATTCCGCCGTGCGTGGATCCTGGACCATCGCTAGGCCGCCGTTCGCTTTGACTGCCTTCAGCCCCAGCGTCCCGAGGGACCCGGTGCCGGACAGGACGATGCAGATGGCGCGCTCCTGCTGGTCATCCGCGAGCGACCGCAGAAATCCGTCGATGGCTGTCTGGTGTAGGGCGCGCTCGACCGGACTGGTGAGGTGCAGAATCCCCTCATGCAGCGCGAGATAACAGTTCGGCGGGATGACATACACGTGGTTGGGCTCGGCCCGCGTACCGTCGTCGACCTCGGCCACCGGCATGCGCGTATGACGGGCGAGCAAAGGCGCCATCAGGCTCTTTTGCATCGGATCCAGGTGAGGAACGAGCACGAATGCCATCCCACTGTCCGATGGCATCGCCTTCAGGAGGTTCTTGAATGCGTCGAGCCCGCCGGCGGAGGCCACGATGCCGACAATGGGAACGCCCGGCGTTGGCTGCGGCTCGGGTGGCTCTGTCTCCAACGATGCCAAGGCGGGTGCGCCGTCCGGTTCCGTGTGGGTCTTCGCCTTGGACGGCAGTCCTGGTTTGCGCCGGCCAGCGATCCGCCGCGGCGAGGGTTTGGTCCGGCCTTTCCGCTCGTTTGCCATGTGCGATCCAGTCCTCCGGCGCCTCCGTTACCGGGCGAGCGCCAGGAGAGGCGCGCCCCGAGCGGGAGAACATCTCGACCGTCAGCCTAGACCGCCCCTGTCCCGATGTCCACAAGTGATCCGGGGTCTATTGCAGATTGGCCGCAACCAGACTCGGCCTGCGCCGCACCGCAGTCGGGAAAACCTCACGAAAAGTCGGGCGTGGCCGGATTGGCCACCACGGAGGCCGAAGGCCCCGCCGCTTCCCGGACCCCTATGCAATCCGGGCGCTGCGCTGCGAATCAGCTGCGAACATCCGATCCAGCCGCTCGCGCAGATCCTGTTCGCTGCAGAAGGTAAGGTCGTAAGTGCTGGACAGCCCGCCGGCTTGATCGGCGCCGAGGCCTGCCGCGCAAACGATGAAGTGGTCGCTATCGATGCCCAGTCTCTTGCGCAGCGTGAGACAGCGGTCGATGTCCTGACGGAACTCGCCGCTCTTGCACTCGACGCACACCGGGCGCTCGCCCTCGACGAGGAAGAAGACGTCCAGTTCGAATGTCTCGTCGTTCTGCAGCGTGATCTGGAGATTGCGCGCGCACGAATAACGCCGCCCGTGCGCCCGCGCCGACTCGAGCAGAGTCATGAGGACAAGCCACTCCAGCCAGTCACCGTTGAAGAACTCACGGATCGCCGGAGCTGTTTGCAGCACCAGCCGCAGCGGCTTGTCGTCCCGGGGATGGAGGCACTTCGCGACGAAGGAGTAATCGTAGAGCTGGCGGCAGAAGCTCGTAATCAGTTGCGCCTGCTCGGACGTCTTGCGGTCGAGATTGATGGTGGCCTGCCCGAATCCCTTGAGCTGGGCGAACCTGATGCGGTCCACCACCTCCTTCAACGCGCCGTAGTTCTTCCCGATCGCGACCGCCACCTCGTCGAAAAACCCCGTCGTGTCCACGGCCTTGGGGTTCGTGCGAACCCGGATCTGCCGGCGCTGAAACCATTCCCGGATCGGGCCGTGCTGCAGTTCGGTGGACAGCATGTCGGAGTTGTGGGGGTCGAACGTATCCGCGGCCGGGATCGCGGCTGCCCCACGAGCCAGCAGTTGACCACCGGCACCCGCGGCGCGCAGCCGTACCGCTTCCACTTGCAGGGCAAACAGTTTCTCCAGCACCTTGCCGATGAAGTGCACCGTGTCGTACACCTGCCCCGGGGCGTGACAGCGCGCGCACGGCACCGTCGTGCCGGCGACTTCTGGCGGCAGTTCATCGAGATGACCGCACTTGTTGCAGCGAAGAATGGTCATGGCATGTGGGCCCAGGGGTGGAGTGCGGCGGTTGTCGCAATACCTGTGCCCAGGTCGCGGCCACGATCGAGGTTGACGCGCGGCGCAAAGAGCCAGCAATATCTCGCGGACGCCGTCGCGGCGCGCCCGAGCTTCCACGGCGGACTGTCTGCGGAACAACACGAGCCTGGCGCCCAGCGCAGTCCCGGCGGGCTTGCCAGCGCACTTCGACCATACTTCTCGGACACCATGGACAACAGCACGCAGCCGTTCGCCGAAGACGATGAGCCCGGTGCGAGCGCCGGCGCCGACGCGGCCACCGGGGATCCGCTCTGGTACAAGGATGCGGTGATCTATCAGCTGCACGTCAAGGCGTTCTGCGATTCGAACGACGACGGCATCGGTGACTTTCGCGGGCTCGCGTCCAAGCTCGACTACGTGCAGGACCTCGGCGTCAACGCGATCTGGGTCATGCCCTTCTATCCGTCGCCGCTCAGGGACGACGGCTACGATGTCGCCGACTACCTGAACGTGCATCCCCAGTACGGGACGCGGCAGGACTTCCGGTATTTCCTGCGCGAAGCGCACCGCCGGGGATTGCGCGTGATCACGGAGCTCGTGGTCAACCACACCTCCGACCAGCATCCGTGGTTCCAGGCGGCGCGGCGCGCGCCGCCCGACACATCGAAACGCAACTTCTACGTGTGGAGCGACGACGACCAGAAGTATCGCGGCACGCGGATCATATTCACCGACACCGAGGCCTCGAACTGGACCTGGGATCCGGTTGCGAAAGGCTATTTCTGGCACCGCTTCTTCAGCCACCAGCCCGACCTCAACTTCGACAACCCGAGCGTGCTGAAAGCGGTGTTCCGCGCCATGCGCTTCTGGCTCGACATGGGCGTGGACGGCTTCCGGCTGGATGCGATTCCCTATCTGGTGGAACGGGAGGGCACGAACAACGAGAATCTCCCGGAGACGCACGCCGTCATCAAGGAGATTCGCGCGGCGATCGACGCGAAATACGGCGACCGCCTGCTGCTCGCCGAGGCCAACCAGTGGCCCGAGGACGTGCGCGATTACTTCGGCGACGGCAACGAATGCCACATGGCGTACCACTTTCCGCTGATGCCGCGCATGTACATGGCGATCGCGCAGGAAGACCGCCATCCGGTGATCGAGATCATGCAGCAGACGCCCGACATCCCGGCCAACTGCCAGTGGGCGATCTTCCTGCGCAACCACGACGAGCTCACGCTCGAGATGGTGACGAGCAAGGAGCGCGACTACATGTACCGCATGTACGCGGCCGACCCGCGCGCGCGCATCAACCTCGGCATCCGCCGGCGTCTCGCGCCGTTGCTGGAGAACGACATCGATCGCATCAAGCTCATGAACAGCCTGCTGCTCTCGATGCCGGGCTCGCCGATCATCTACTACGGCGACGAGATCGGCATGGGCGACAACATCTTCCTCGGCGACCGCAACGGTGTCCGCACGCCGATGCAATGGACCCCGGACCGCAACGCGGGATTCTCGCGGGCCGATCCGCAGCGGCTCTTCCTGCCGCCGATCATGGATGCGATCTACGGCTACGAGGCGGTGAACGTCGAGGCGCAGCTGCGCGAGCCCTCGTCGCTGCTCAACTGGATGAAGCGCATGCTCGCCGTGCGCAAGCAAAGCCAGGCCTTCGGCCGCGGGCGCCTCACGTTTCTCAAACCCTGGAACAACAAGGTGCTCGCCTACCTGCGCGAGCTCGGCGACGAGGTGGTCCTCTGCGTCGCGAACGTCGGGCGTTCTGCACAACCCGTCGAGCTCGACCTCAAGCGCCATCGCGGGCGGGTGCCGGTCGAGATGCTCGGGCGCGTCGCCTTCCCGCCGATCGGCGAGCTGCCCTACCTGCTCACCCTGCCGGCGCACGGCTTTTACTGGTTTCGCCTGGCGGCGGACGTGGAAACGCCCGATGGGCACGAAGCGCTGGTCGCTCGCGAGGAACTGCCGATGATCGTGCTCTTCGACGGCTGGCAGAGCTTCTTCCGCGACCGGGTCGTGCCCTGGCGCATCGGTATGGCGCAGAAGGTACGCGACCAGTTCGAACAGGACATCCTCCCCCGCTTCGTCGAGGGCCGGCGCTGGTTCGCGCAAAAGGGCGGGAAGATCAAGCGCGCTCGCCTTGTCGACCACGGGCTCCTGGAGCAAGGACAGCAGTCCTGGCTGGTCGGGCAGTTCGATCTCGAGACGAGCACGGAGACCGTCCGTTATTTCGTTCCGCTTTCCCTCGCATGGGAAGAGACGGAAGAGGCCCGCGTCCGCGGCCTCCAGGCGGCAACGATCGCAAAAGTGCGCCAGCAAGCCAACGTGGGAGTCATGGCCGACGCGTTTGCCGACGCGACGTTCTGCCGCGTGTTGCTCGAGACCATCGGTAAGGGGCGCGAGCTCGCGACATCGCAGGGCAAGCTCAAGTTCGCGCCGACGCGCGCCTTCAAGGAGATCGCCGGCACCGACTTCACGAAGCTCGAGCTCGCCCGCCCCAAGATGCAGAGCAGCAACACCGTGATCACCCTGGGTGAACGGCTGTTCCTGAAGGGCTATCGCCGGGTTCACAACGGCGTCAACCCGGAGCTCGAGATGGGCCGCTTCCTGACCGAAGTGGCGCAGTTCCCGAACTGCGTGCGGGTGGCAGGCGCGCTCGAGTACGCCGGTGCCGACGGCTCGACCTGCACGCTGTGTCTCGTGCAGGCGTACCTCACGAACGAAGGCGACGGCTGGGGCTATGCCGTCGACTACCTCGAGCGCTTTCTCGAAGAGCGTGGCACACAACCCTCGTCGCCCGATGCGCACGGCGGCTTTCTCGCCCTGATGCAGACCCTCGGCACCCGCACCGGCGAACTGCACCGCGCGCTCGCGCTGCGCACCGGCGATGCCGCGTTCGATCCGGAACCATTCACCGCTGCGGATCTCGTCGAATGGAAGCGGCGCGTGCAGGACGAGGTGGCGGCAACGCTGGCGGCGCTGGAGCGGCGCCGGAGCGATCTGCCCACCGTCGTCCGCGCGGAGGCGTATTCCCTGCTGCAAGGGCGCGAGGCTCTGGTCGCGCGCATCGAGAGATTCGCCGCAGCGGAGGACACCATGGTCAGGACGCGTCTCCACGGCGACTACCATCTGGGTCAGGTGCTGCTCTCGAACCACGATTTCGTGATCATCGACTTCGAGGGCGAACCGGCGCGGCCGCTTGCCGAGCGGCGGGCGAAGCAATCACCGCTGCGCGACGTCGCGGGCATGCTGCGGTCATTCGACTACGCGCGCTCCGCCGCGCTGCGCCACGCCGCCGAGGGGGGACGCGACGCCGCCGCGCTCGAACCGCTGGCGGCGCAGTGGGAGCGCGAGGTGCGACAGGCGTTCCTCGGCGCCTACGAAGAGACGGTGCGGGGCGCGGAGCTCTATGCCGATTTCGCGGCCGCACGCGAGCTGCTCGCGCTTGCCGAGCTCGAGAAAGCCTTGTACGAGCTGCGCTACGAGCTCGGCAACCGGCCGGACTGGGTGCCCATTCCCCTGCGGGGCATTCTCTCGCTCGCGCTCGGGACCGACAGGAGAGTGTGATGGAACAACAGGTAGACATGCTGATCGAGCCGGCGCGGCTGTTCCTGCGGCAGGTGGCGAATCTGCTGCCGCGACTGGGCGTCGGCGTGGTCGTGCTCATCGCCGGCTGGCTGCTGGCACGCTTCGCCCGCTTCGCCGTGACCAGGGGACTGCGCGCCATCAATTTCAACGTGCTCGCCGAGCGCGCGGGGCTGGACGGTTTCCTGAAGCAGGGCGGCGTGGAGGTCGATACGGTCGGCATTCTCGGCCTGCTCGTGTACTGGCTCGTGCTCCTCGCCGCGCTCTTCATCGCGGCGAGCGGCCTTGGCCTCGTCAACGTCACCGATCTCATCGCACGCATCATGCTGTTCGTACCGAAGGTGATGGTCACCGTGCTGATCCTGGCTTTCGGCGCGTATTTCGCCCGCTTCATCGGCGCGAGCATCATCAGCTACTGCAAGAACGCGGGCGTGCGCGACGGCGAGCTGCTCGGCCGCCTCGCCCAGTACATCGTGCTCGCGTTCGTCGTGCTGATCTCGCTCGATCACCTCGGTGTGGGCGGCGACATCATCCGCCAGACGTTCCTGATCGTGCTCGGGGGGGTGGTGCTCGCGCTCGCGCTCGCATTCGGCATCGGCGGTCAGCGCTGGGCCGCCGAGCTGCTCGAACGCTGGTGGCCACGGCGCCCCGACGA
>JAEUMX010000233.1 GCA_016791285.1 Burkholderiales bacterium | reverse complement strand
ATGGAACTGGGGCATCTTCCTGCAGAAGACGCCGGATGGCTCCGCGACCTACATCGACTGGCTGATCTCCGGGCTCGGCTGGACGGTCTCGGTGGCGCTGTCGGCGTGGGTGCTGGCACTCGTCTTGGGCACCGTGCTCGGTGTGATGCGCACAGTGCCCAACAAGTGGCTGTCCGGCATCGCCACCGCCTACGTCGAGATTTTCCGCAACGTCCCGCTGCTGGTGCAGTTGTTCATCTGGTATTTCGTCTTCCCGGAGTTGCTGCCGTTCGGCCTCGGTGACCGGCTGAAGCAGATGGACCCGACGCTGAACGCGTTCCTGACCTCGTTCCTCTGCCTGGGGTGGTTCACCGCCGCGCGCGTGTGCGAGCAGGTCCGGGCCGGCATCAACTCGCTGCCGAAGGGGCAGAAGAACGCGGGGCTCGCCATGGGCCTCACGCTCTGGCAGACCTACAGGTTCGTGCTGCTGCCGATGGCGTTTCGCATCGTCATCCCGCCCTTGGGCAGCGAGTTCATGAACATCTTCAAGAACTCGTCGGTCGCGCTCACCATCGGGCTGCTCGAGCTCACCGCCCAGAGCCGGCAGATCGCGGAGTACACGGCGAACACCTTCGAGGCCTTCATCGCGGCGACCGTGCTCTACATCTGCATCACGCTCACGGCGGTCGCGATCATGCGCTGGCTGGAGCAGCACTTCCGCGTCCCGGGCTACATCGCGGGAGGCGGGAAATGAGCTACGACTTCGACTGGAGCTCCATCCCGGGGGCGATTCCGTTCCTGCTGAAGGGGATGGGGCTGTCGCTCACGCTGCTCGCGCTCGCCATGTTTGGCGGCATTCTCTTTGGCACCCTGCTCGCGCTGATGCGCCTGTCACCCATCAAACCGCTCGCCTGGTTTGCGGGCGCGTACGTCAACCTGTTCCGCTCGATACCGCTGATCCTGGTGATCTTCTGGTTCTACTTCCTGGTGCCCTTCATCATCGCTGCGGTGTCCGGTCAGCCGGCGACCGTGGGACCGTTCTACTCCGCGCTGATCGCGTTCATGATCTTCGAAGCGGCGTATTACTGCGAGATCATCCGGGCCGGCATCCAGAGCATTCCGCGCGGGCAGGTGTCGGCCGCCTACGCCATGGGTATGACGTACGCGCAGGCGATGCGGTACGTGATCCTGCCACAGGCTTTCCGCAACATGATTCCGCTCCTGCTCACGCAGAGCATCATCCTGTTCCAGGATACTTCCCTCGTGTACGTGGTGAGCCTGCCGGACTTCCTGGGCGTGGCGGGCAAGATCGGGCAGCGCGACGGGCGGCTGGTGGAGATGTACCTGTTCGCGGCGCTCGTGTATTTCGTGATGTGCTACGGGGCATCCTATCTCGTCAAGCGACTCCAGAAGAGGTACGCGGTATGAGCATGATCGAGATCAAGAACGTGTCGAAGTTCTACGGCGATTTCCAGGTGCTGAAGGATTGCACGACCAGCGTCGAGAAGGGCGAGGTGGTGGTCGTGTGCGGGCCTTCGGGTTCCGGCAAGAGCACGCTCATCAAGACCGTGAACGGGCTCGAGCCCTTCCAGCAGGGCGAGATCTTCCTGAACGGGATCTCGGTCGGGGACAGGAAGACCAACCTCGCGCAACTGCGCTCGAAGGTCGGCATGGTATTCCAGCACTTCGAGCTCTTCCCGCACATGAGCATCACGGACAACCTCAACCTCGCTCAGATCAAGGTGCTCGGCCGCTCGAAGGAGGAAGCGATGGCGAAGGGACTGAAGCTGCTCGATCGCGTGGGACTCAAGGCGCACGCCAAAAAGTATCCGGGTCAGCTCTCCGGCGGTCAGCAGCAGCGGGTCGCGATCGCGCGCGCGCTGGCGATGGATCCGATCGCGATGCTGTTCGACGAGCCCACCTCCGCGCTCGATCCGGAGATGATCAACGAGGTGCTGGACGTGATGACCGAGCTCGCGAAGGAAGGGATGACGATGATGGTCGTCACGCACGAGATGGGTTTTGCGCACAAGGTGGCGCACCGGGTCATCTTCATGGATCAAGGCGCCATCGTCGAAGACCGGTCCAAGGACGACTTCTTCACCCACGCGCAGACGGAGCGGGCGCGGCAGTTTCTCGCGAAGATCCTCCATCATTGAAGAGGTCGGTTGCGCCGTCGCGCAAGCCGGCCACGAGACCGTCTTCGATCCAGCATCGCAGCAGGCCTGCCGCCCGACCTGGCGTCTCGGCCTCCGGCACATGGGCGGCAAGGCCGACGCAGAGCTCGGCGAACGTCGCGGCTGCGGCGGCGCGGTCCAGCGCTTCGGCTTCGTCCGCGGCGAGCTGCCGGTAGCGCACGCCGAGATCCTTGCGCCAGACGAGCCACGACACAGCGGCCGCTCCTGCGGCAGACAAGGGCGGCAGGGATTCGCCAGCGGTGGCCGCTTGCCAGAACCGGGGCACCTCGACTGGCAGCTGCACCCGCCTTGCGGAAGGATGCAGGGTCAGAACGAGCCGAGGCCACGCAGCAGGCGGAATACGCCCCATGTCCTCGGCCGTGACGGGGCGCTCGTCTGCCGCATCGAACGCACCGGCGATGGCCCATTCGAAAGCCGCGAGACTCGCCATCGGCGCCTCGTCGTCACGGCAGCACGCGCGCAGGAACTCCCCGAACTGCGCGCCGTACCAGCGCAGGTTGAAGTAGGGCGACGGATGCGCTTCGACGAACGCACGCGCGACGGCGGCGAACCGAGCGACGCCCAGCGCGGCGCGCGTGGCCGGGTAGTCCGTTGCGAGCGAGTCGATCAGGCGCAGTCGATAGCCTTCGCGGTAGATTTCGAAGCGCCCACGCCGATCGCCGTTAGGTGGCGAGGCGATGGTGCGCGGCACGCGGTCCTCGGAGCCGAGAGCGGCCGCACTGAACGCAAGCTGGAGCGCGCGCAACGACCTCATGCCGCGCGCTGCTGGAGGACCGAGGCCGCGATGCCGCGCGCCGTGTCGAGCTCGGCGAGCAGCTCGTCCAGCGGCGGGATGCGGTCGTCGCGCTCGATCATGGTCGGCACCGGACCGAAGCGCTCCACGGCGCGGCCGTACAGCGTCCAGACGTCGGATATCACCGGGGCGTCGTGGGTGTCGATCACGTGGTCGGTATTGTCGGTGTGGCCGGCGAGATGGATTTGCCGCACGCGCTCGCGCGGCAGGGCATCGAGATATCCGAGCGGATCGAAGCCGTGGTTGCGGCTGCTCACGTAGACGTTGTTGACGTCGAGCAGGATGAGGCAATCCGCGGCTTCGGCGGCACGCGCGAGAAACTCCTGCTCGCTCATCTCCGACGCCCGGAAGGTCACGTAGCTCGACGCGTTCTCGAGGAGGATGCGCTCGCCCAGAAAGTCCTGTACCGCCCGCACGCGCTCGACCACGTGCTGGAGCGCCATCTCGGTCCAGGGCAGGGGCAGCAGGTCATGGAGGTTCCTGCCGTTCACACCGGTCCAGCACAGGTGATCGGAAATCCACGCCGGCTCGATGCGCCGGGCGAGCGCTCGCAGTTGCCGCAGATAGTCGGCGTCGAGCGGATCGGTGCCGCCGACGGAAAGCGAGACGCCGTGCAGGACCAAGGGGTAGTCCGCGCGCACGCGTTCGAGGTAGTGAAGCGGCTTGCCGCCGGGTACGAGGTAGTTCTCGGTCAGCGCCTCGAACCACTCGACGCGCGGGTGGGTCGCCAGGATCGCCTCGTAATGCGGGGCGCGCAGTCCCAGGCCAAAGCCGGACAGCGAGGATTGGTTCATCGTCCAGGGGGCGACTGCGGTGAGCAGCGCCGGAGCACCACCCACCGCACCCGCGCTACATCTTCACGACCTTGCCACCCTTGGCAGCGCACTCCTTCTCGGTGGTGTGGACCCAGCCCTGGCCCTTGCAGGCGTTCTTGCCCCCGCAATCGTTCTTTGCGCTCTTGCAGGCACTCTGCCCTTTGCATCCGTTGATGCCGGCACACTGAACCTTCGCTTCCTCCGCCGCGCTGGCGGTTCCGATAGCGGTGGTGGCGAACAGCGCGGCGGCGGCGGCAGCGAGTGCGGCGCCAGTCATCTTGCTCGATGTATTCATGCTTGCTCCTCTGGGTTGTCGGGTGTTTGCGCCGAGCGGGGGGTCCCGCCTGGCGCCGTGTCCTGTTACGCTCGGGAGGCAGGAACGGATGCAGCCCAACTTCTCTTTGCGAAAAGCGAAGGGTACTGCTATTTAGAGAGTTGGGGTACGCCGAACAAACCGTCTCACGCGCGGGGGAGATCCATGCCAGACAACATCCAGAAGGTCACCTATTTCATCTGCAGTCGGCCCAACAAGCCCGGCGAGGGCGCCCATCTGCTCAAGCAGTTGAAGGAGGCGGGGGTGAACCTTTACGCTTTCCACGGTTTTCCGAGCGGTCGCCGCGCCCAGATCGATCTGGTGCCGGAGGATGCGACGCTCTTCAAGAAGGTGGCGAAAAGGCTCGGCATCGAGCTCGAAGAGACCAAGACCGGCTTTCTCGTGCGCGGGAAGGACCGGGTCGGCGCGATCGTGGAGATGCTGGAAACGCTGGCGGCCTCCGACATCAACATCACGGCGATCGACGCCGTGGTGGCGGGGGCGGGGCGGTTCGGCGCGATCTTCTGGGTCAGGCAGCAGGACGTGACGCGCACCGCGAAGCTCCTCGGCGTCTGAAAGCGATGGCTCAGCCGGCGGCAACCACCGGGTTGCGCAGGCAGCCAATGCCTTCGATCTCGCTCTCGACGATATCGCCCGGGGCGAGAAACTCCGGCGGGTTGCGTGCGAATCCGACGCCCTGAGGGGTGCCCGTGGACAGCACGTCCCCCGGCTCCAGCGTCAGCCCGAGCGAAAGTTCCTCGATCAGCCGGGGCAGCGAGAAGTACATGTGGCGCGTGCGCGAGTCCTGCTTGACGACACCGTTGACCCTCGTCACCAGGCGCAGATTTCCAGCGTCTAGTTCATCGCGAGTGACGATACACGGCCCCATCGGACAGGTGCCGTCGAGGCTCTTGCCCTTCAGCCACTGACCGCCGTGCTGCCGCTGCAGGTCGCGGGCCGAGACATCGTCGATCACGGTATAGCCGAAGACGTGGTCCATGGCGTCGGCCTGGTCGATGTTCCTGCCTGAACGGCCGATCACGACGCCGAGTTCGACTTCCCAGTCGAGTTTGGCCGACACCCGCGCATCGAACGGAATCGAGTCGAAAGGTCCGATCACCGCGGTGACCGCCTTGCTGAAAAAGACCGGATGCTTGGGCAGGTCGTCGCCACTCTTGCGCACCGCTTCGCCTTCCTCGAAGTGTTCGAGATAGTTCCACCCGACGCAGAACACGTTCTTGCGCGGGCGCGGGATGGGGGCCAGCAGGCGCACGCCGGTTTCCGGCAGACGCACTGCCGACGACATCGCGGAGAGGCGAAGCACCACGTCCCGGGCGGTTTCGCCAGCAGCGATCAGCGATACCATGTCGGTGGCGTCGAACGGCAGCGTCATCCCGGCGCGCGACGCTGAGGCACCGATATCGACGATGTCGCCGTCTGCAGCGATCAGGCCTACGCGGGCGGCGGACAAGGCGTCCGCGGCAAAAGTCACCAAACGCATGTCGGATTCCTGGGCGGTGGCAATGAGGCAAGGGGCTGGTCAGCGGGGAGTATAATCCGGCAAGGCGGGACGAGGGTTGCGGAGCATTTCCCGGCGCGGGCGAGGGGCCGAAGCAAACGGAGCGGGAAATGACAAGAGCGAAGGTCGCGGTAGTGACGGGCGGAAACCGGGGCATCGGATTCGAGATCTGCCGCCAGCTCGCGAGTCTGGGCATGCAGGTCGTCTTGGGGAGCCGGGATGCGGCCAAGGGCGAGGCAGCGCGCGCCCAGCTCGCGGCTACAGGTTTGAGCACCATCGTGAGCCACCCCGTCGACGTGGCCAGCGAGACCAGCGTCGCGGCGTTCGCGGCATGGATCGATGGGCAGTACGGCGCGTGCGATGTGCTGGTGAATAACGCCGGCGTCATCGACTCGCGCAGTGGCCGGGTGATGACAACCTCGCTCGCAACGCTGCAGGAAGTGCTCACGACCAATCTCGCCGGCCCCTTTCTCATGGTCAAGGCGCTGGTCCCGCTGATGCAGCGGGAAAACTACGGTCGCATCGTCAATATGGCCAGCGGTCTCGGGCAGCTGGCCGAGATGGGGGCGGGTACTCCGGTCTATCGGATCTCGAAGACGGCTCTGAACGCCCTGACGCGGACTCTGTCGGCAGAGCTGTCAGGCACCAACATTCTGGTCAATGCCGTCTGCCCCGGCTGGGTGCGGACCGACATGGGCGGGCCGCACGCGCTGCGGTCGGTGGCGGAGGGTGCGGACACGGCAATCTGGCTCGCGACCCTGCCGGACGGCGGTCCGACCGGACATTTCTTCCGCGACCGCAAGGCGATCCCCTGGTGACGGCGGGCGCGTTGGCATCACCGCCCGCGCCGACGACGCTAGCAGGGTCGGCAACGCGGGGGGCCTGCCGCCGACCCCGCTACCGCGGAGCTTCACTTCACGTTCAATATCGCCATCGCCTTCGACAGCGTGTCGACCGACTCCTGGTGCTTGCCCGCGTTGTGCAATGCCTCGCCTTCGGCGCGATACTTCTTCACGTCCGCGAGTTGCGCCGCCGTGAGGTTCGGGTTCTTGGCGAGGGCATCGTCTATTTTCTTCATGTCCTGGGGACAGTGAAAGGCAAAGGCGGAAGCGCTTGCCAGGGCCAGCGCCGCAGCGGTGAGCCAGCGTTGAATGCTCATGTCGTCCTCCTTGTCGGGCCTCGGATTGAGGAACTCCCAATGCCAATCGACAGTCTGGTGAGGGAGTCGTTCGATTCGGGTGATTCAAGCTGTGGCAAGCGCGTCTGCGCACAGCTTTTGCGTAAGCGCAGGTATGTTGATCGAAAACCGTGAAATCCTCTCCCCCCACCGGTCGCTGCCGGGCGTGACACGCGACTGGCTGGCCTCGCGGCTTGCCGCGCCGAACCATGACGTGGCACGGCTGCAGGGCGACGTGATCGAATGCGTGCAGGCCGCGCGCGGGGATGCCATCGAGGCAGCCGTGCTGGTGCCGATCGTGAATCGCGCGGCGGGCCCGACTCTGCTCCTCACGCAACGCACGAACCATCTCGCCGACCACGCCGGGCAGATCAGCTTCCCGGGCGGGCGCGCCGAGCCGGAGGACGCGACGAGCATCGATACCGCGCTGCGCGAGGCGGCCGAGGAGATCGGTCTCGCGCCCGATCATGTCGACGTGCTGGGTCTGCTGCCGGAGTACTGGACCATCACCGGCTACCGGGTGACGCCGGTCGTGGGCTGGATCGAGCCGCCGTTCTCGCTGACGCTGGACAGTTTCGAGGTCGCCGAGGCGTTCGAGGTCCCGCTCGCGTTTCTCATGGATCCCTCGTCGCACGAGCGGCGCAGTTACGACTACAAGGGTCAGCGCCGTTCCTATTTCGCGATGCCCTACGACGGTCGCCTGATCTGGGGCGCGACCGCGGCGATGATCGTCAACCTGCAGCGCATTCTCGCGCACCCGCAGTAGGTCTTGCGCGCTGCGGCGCGCGCTTGATGCACGAAAAATCCGGGCGCATTGTGCAACGCTATTGCTGCACGTCCCGCGAGCCACCACAATACAAGCTTCGCAGTTTCCACCCCGCACCAGGCCGCCGCCATGAGTCGAGCGTTCGTAAAGGAATCCGACGAGGATCTCGTCTCCGACGAACTGCCGGAGCGGCCGCAAAGCCCTTACCCGAACTACGTGACACCGGCCGGGCTCGCGCGGCTGCAGGCGCAGTATGCCGAGCTCCAGGAGCACCGGGCGCGGCTGGTGGCCGCCGATGATCCGCTCTCGAAGCAGCATCTGAGGCAGGTGCAGCGGGACCTGAGATATTTTCAGCAGCGGCTGGAGAGCGCCATTCTGGTCGAGGTATCCGGCCAGCCGCGCGACGAGGTCCATTTCGGCGCCATGGTCGACGTGAGCGACGAGAACGGCGGGCGCCAGACGTTCGCGATCGTGGGCGAGGACGAGGCGGACGTCGGTGCGGGCAAGATCAGCTGGGCCTCGCCGCTCGGTAAGGCGATGATCGGATCGAAGGTGGGCGACTCCGTGGTCTGGAAGCGGCCTGCCGGTGACGCCGGCCTCGAGATACTCTCCATCCACTACGGCTGAACGGGCGGCGCCGGCGTGTCAGCCGGCCCCTCGAAGCGACGCACCACTGTGAGGCGAAGCCCGGGTCGCGGGCACCAGTTTGAAACGGCTCTCCCACTGGGCCGACCGAAATCTCCAAGCCAAGTCACTGTTTTTTCTAGCCTGAACCTTTTGGCACGGCGGTTGCACAGGTTTGCGTGTCTGGCGCTGTTGCTTCCTCGGGAGTTTCCACCATCTTCCTCGAAACTCCCCGCCAGAAAATCTCCGCTGTGCGCTCTTCCCCCGCGGCCGCAAGTCGCGGGGGATTTTTTTTGCTGCTCAGCGCGCCGGTGGCTGGTTGAAAAGGGTTCGGTGCCCGCCTTACCATAGCGCCTCCTCTGCGGTGCTGGACTCCGATGTCCTTCTTCTCGCTGCTCGCCGCTTTTCTCTTGGACCAGGTGCGCCCGCTGGGGGGAGAGAACCGCCTGCTCCGGTGGTTCCGAGCTTACGCCCACGGCATCGAGCGTAACTTCAATGCCGGTCAGCCGCGCCACGGTGTCATCGGCTGGCTGCTGGCGGTAGCGGCACCGGTAGTGGTGGCCCTGGTGCTGTACGTCGGCCTGTATCACGCATCGCCGTTACTCGCCTGGGTGCTCAATGTCGCGGTGCTCTACTTCACCGTCAGCCTGCGACAGGCCGGCACGCCCTACGCCGCGATCGGCGAGGCGCTCAAGAATCAGGATCTCGACGCGGCGCGCGCGGCGCTGCAAGACTGGACCGGCCAGGCAGCGGACGACTTTACGGTGAGCGAGATCGCCAAGATCGCCATCGAACAGCGGCTGCTGCTGGCGCACCGAGACGGGTTCGGCGTGATCGCCTGGTTCATCCTGTTGCCGGGGCCCTGCGGGGCGTTGCTGTATCGCCTCGCGTCCGAACTGGACCGCTCCTGGGGCACACGCAGCGACGAGGAGTTCGGTCGCTTCGGCGAGTTTGCGCGGCAGACGTTCGCGGCGGTGGACTGGCTGCCCGCGCGACTGACTGCGGCGAGCTTCGCAGTGGCGGGGGACTTCGAGGATGCGGTGTATTGCTGGCGTTCCCAGGCCCTGTCGTGGATCCCGCACCGCCAGGGGATACTGCTCGCGAGCGGGGCGGGTGCTATCGGCATTCGGCTCGGCGACGCGGTCCGCGAAGGGCAGGAGGTGCGCATCCGGCCCGAGTTGGGCACCGGCGAAGAGCCCGACGCGGACTACATGAGAAGCGCGAGCGGACTGGTGTGGCGGGTGCTCGCGCTCTGGATGGCGCTCCTATTCCTGGTTTCCCTGGCGCACTGGGTCGGCTAACGTCGTAGTGCCTCCGCAAGGAGGCGCCGGTACGCCTGCAGACGCCGCTCGGAGATCGTGCCGCCCGCTGCGGCGCGCGCGATGGCGCAGTCCGGCTCGCGCAGGTGCCGGCAATCCGCGAATCGACACTTCCCGAGCCACGGCCTGAACTCCGGAAAGGCGTGCGCAAGCTCGAGCGGGTCGATGTGGTGCAACCCGAAGACCTGAATGCCCGGCGCGTCGACGACGTGGGTGCGCGGGTCCAGGTGGTAGAGCCGCGTATGAGTGGTCGCGTGCTTTCCGGCCGCGAGAAACCGGGAGACTTCGGCCGTCGCCGCCCCGGCCGTGGGCACGAGGCGGTTGACGATGGTGGATTTTCCCATCCCCGATTCACCGACCAGCACGCTGGTGTGGCCTTCGAGCCGGGCCACGAGCGGTGCCACGTCGTGCTTCGCGGCGAGCGGCAGGACGTCATAGCCGATCGCGGGATACGGCGCGAGGCGCGCCTGTGCTGCGCCCGCCTCGGGCAGATCGGTTTTGTTCAGCACGATGAGGCTGCGTGCTCCGACATGCTCCGCGGCAACCAGGCAGCGATCCAGCAGGTCGTCGGAGAACACGGGCCACGGCGCCACGACGACCACCACCTGCGTCACGTTCGCGGCGAGGAGTTTTTGCCGATACGCGTCGGAACGAAAGAGCACCGTCGACCGCGGATCGACCGCCTCGATCACCCCCTGGTCGGGTGATGTGCGAAGGAAGGCGACGCGGTCGCCGCACGCAAGATTGCTGCGCTTGCCGCGCGTCGAGCAGGTGACGATCTGCCCGTCCGCGGCCTCCACCGCGAAGTGACGGCCGTGCGCCGCGACGACGAGGCCGGATGCGAGTGCTGCGTTCGGTTTCGGTAGCGCCCGCTGCCGCACGCTCTTCAGGTTTGCTTCACAAGGTGAACAGCGCGTCGATCTTGGCGGCGCAGATGAAGTCGTTTTCCGAGAGCCCGCCGATGGCGTGGGTCCAGTAGCGCACCTCGCACCGGTTGTAGCCCACGGCAAGGTCGGGATGGTGGTCCTCGCGATGGGAGATCCAGGCCGTCGCGTTTACGAACGCCATCGTCTCGTGATAGTTGCGAAACGCGTACGCTTTGACGAGTGCGCCATCCCGGTGTGACCAGCCCTCGAGTTGCTTGAGCAGGGTCTCGATCTCGCCCTCGGTGAGCTTCGGAACGCCGCCTTCGCACGGTTTGCACTTGCGGGTGCTGAGTTCGCAGACTTGCGCTTCCATCATCGCCCTCCGAGGGTTACTTGAACTTGTAGTACGTCTGATTCAGGTACGCCGCGACGTTTTCCTCGTCCTCGGGAAACCAGTTGGTGCCGAGCATGGTGTTGCAGGTGCGCACCTGGGACAGCAGGCCGGCCGCGGTTTTCACCTTGCGGTCGGCACGCGTGAAGATGGCCGTCCCGTCGCCGCCCACGAGCCTGACATGGCATGCGTTGCACTTGCTCTGTTGCACCAGTGTCTCCCCCTTCTGCACATCGGCCTTCGGGAAGGGGGTGGCGAGCGTGCCGGCAGCCGCCGCTGCGGCAACTGCCCCGAGCAGGGTCTGCACCTTCATGCGCGGCCTCTTGGGCACGGGTCAGGCAAGAGCCGACTGCTGCAGTCGGGCGATACGCAGCGCTGCCGGCGGATGCGAGTCGTAGAACGCCGAGTGCAAGGGATCGGGCGTCAGGGTCGAGGCATTGTCCTTGTACAGCTTGACCAGCGCCTGGGCCAGATCTGCGGCCGAGGCCTGCTGCGCCGCGTAGGCATCTGCCTCGAACTCGTGCTTGCGCGAATAGACGCTCATGATGGGCTGCAGCAGAAACGTGAACACGGGCACCACCAGGAAGAAGAGCAGAAGCGCCATCGCTGTGGACGGCGTGGACACCCCGAGCCCCTGGAAGAACCACGGCTCGCCCATCAGCTGCCCCAGCGCCCACAGGAATGCCAGGCTCACGGCGAAGGTGAGCATCATCCGCTTCATCACGTGGCGCAGCTTGAAGTGCCCCAGCTCGTGGGCGAGCACGGCCTCGATCTCCGGCGGGTCGAGGCGGGAGATCAGGGTGTCGAAGAACACGATGCGCTTGGCGCGGCCGAAGCCGGTGAAGTAGGCGTTGCCGTGGCTGCTGCGCTTCGAGCCGTCCATCACGAAGAGCCCCTGCGAGCGAAAGCCGCACTTCAGGAGCAGCGCTTCGATGCGGCGCTTGAGGTCGCCTTCCTGCATCGGCGAGAACCTGTTGAAGAGGGGTGCGATATACGTCGGATACACGAGCAGCATGACAACGCTGAAAGCGACCCAGAGCAGCCACGCGTACAGCCACCAGTTCGCGCCCATTCCCGCCATGAGCCACAGCACCGCCAGCAGCAGAGGCGCGCCAATCGCCGCGCCCACCAGCGTCTGCTTCGCGAGGTCGCTCACGAAGAGCGCGAGCGTCATCTGGTTGAACCCGAAGCGCGACTCGATGCGAAACGTGCGATACCAGCTCAAGGGCAGGTCGAGCACGGACAGAATCACGACCGTGCTGCCGATCAGCGCCATCCCGGACCAGATCCCCGGTCCCAGGGCGGCGCGCCAAGCCTCATCGAGCCAATTCAGCACGCCGCCCACGGTGAGCGCCAGCAGTGCGACGGCGTCGACCCCTACGCGCACGAGGTTGAGGCGGGTTTTGGCCACCGTGTAATGGGCTGCCTTCTCGTGTGCGGCAAGCGTGATCTGATCGGCGAAACCGGCAGGCACCCGGGTGCGATGGGCCTGCACATGGCGGATGTGGCGGTTGCCGAGCCAGAGGCGGATCGCAGTGGACAGCGTGAGTGCCGCCAGGAACAGGACCGTGAAAGTATTCATGGAGTTCGATCGATGAGGGGAGTGCTATGACAAAATAGCGACCGTCAAGATTCCCGGGAAAATTATGGCACAGGACGCTAACGCCCTCATCTGGATCGATCTCGAAATGAGCGGGCTCGTCCCCGAGCGCGACCGCATCATCGAAGTGGCGGTGGTGGTCACCGACTCCACGCTCGACACCGTGGTGGAAGGGCCGGTGTTGGCCGTGCATCAGGAGGCCTCGGTGCTCGACGCGATGGACGCCTGGAACCGGTCCACGCATGCCCGCACCGGGCTCACCGACCGGGTCCGGATGTCCGATATCGGTGAGGCGGAAGCCGAGGCGCGCGTGCTCGCCTTCCTCGAAGCGCACGTGCCGAAGGGTGTCTCACCCATGTGCGGCAACTCCGTGTGCCAGGATCGCCGCTTCCTCGCGCGCTACATGCCCGCGCTCGAGGCGCATTTTCATTATCGCAACCTCGACGTGAGCACCCTGAAGGAGCTCGCCCGCCGCTGGAAGCCCGCGATCGTGTCCGGCTTCGCCAAGCAGGGCAAGCACCAGGCGCTTGCCGACATCTACGAGTCGATCGCCGAGCTGCGCTACTATCGCGAAAACCTGCTCAGGCTCTGACGCGGTGCGGGGGCACGACCCGTGCTCTCGGCCCTCGGCGCCTATCGCCTCGCCCACCTAGAATCTGCCTTCAAAGGGGAGAAAACCATGCGCGGAACGCAGTACGTACTCGAAGTTCAGCCGGAGCTGCCGGCACGGCTCGCCCGGCTGAACGAGATCGCCAACAACCTGTGGTACAGCTGGGACCGTCCGAGTCGCACGCTTTTCGCGCGCCTGCACCCGGGTCTGTGGGATGCGGTCGGGCACAATCCCAAGGCGTTCCTGAAGCGCGTCGACGAGCGACGCCTGCGCGAAGCGGCCGACGATCCCGTCTATCTCGGCAACTTCAACCGCGTGCTCTCCAACTACGACACCTACCATGACGAACCGCTGCGCCAGAACGGTTCCGAATGGCTGCGGCAGGGCGACCTGGTCGCGTATTTCTGCGCCGAGTTCGGGCTGCACGAGAGCTTTCCGATCTATTCCGGCGGCCTGGGCATCCTTGCCGGTGACCACTGCAAGGCGGCGAGCGACATGGCGCTGCCCTTCGTCGCGGTGGGACTGCTCTACAAGCAGGGTTACTTCACGCAGACCATCGACCTCGAAGGCAATCAGCACGCCACGTATTTCGATTCCGACTTCGATGACATGCCGGTGTCGCCGGTCCTGCGCGAAGACGGCACCGACGTGCGCATCGAAGTCGATCTGCCGGGCCGCCGTGTCGTGTGCAAGGTATGGAAATCGCGCTGCGGTCACGTGCACCTGTATCTGCTCGACACCGACCTGGACGAGAACGCCCCGCACGACCGTGACATCGCCCACCGTCTCTACGGCGGCGATCGCACGATGCGCATCGAGCAGGAGATCATCCTCGGCGTGGGCGGCGTGCGCGCCCTGCGGGCGCTGGGCATCAAGCCCACCGTCTGGCACATCAACGAAGGGCACGCCGCGTTCCAGATCCTCGAGCGCATGCGCCACAAGGTGTCGTCGCGCGGTCTCGATTTTGCCACCGCGCTCGAAGCCGTTGCGGCCAACACCGTCTTCACGACCCATACCGCG
Organism: Burkholderiales bacterium; assembly: GCA_016791285.1. Next base: position 26,537 of record JAEUMX010000233.1, on the reverse strand, counting down.
GTGCCCGCCGGCCACGATCACTTTGCCGACGACATGATGATGCGCTACTTCGAGTCCTTCTACCCGGACCTCAAGGTGTCGCGCGAGGAGTTCCTCGGGCTCGGCCGCAATCCGAACGGTCACGACTTCAACATGACCACGCTCGCGATCCGCGGGTCGCGTTACCACAACGGCGTGTCGCGCATCCACGGACAGGTCAGCTCGAAGATGCTGGCAACACTCTGGCCGCAGATCGAGGCCGAAGAGAACCCCGTCGACTACGTCACCAATGGCGTGCACGTGCCGAGCTTCCTCAACCAGGAATGGCACGAGGTGTTCGACCGCTATCTCGGGTTCGAATGGACGCACCGCCTGCGCAACGAGCCGTTCTGGGACGCGATCAACGGCATTCCCGATCACGTGTTCTGGAGCGTGCGCCAGTCGCTGAAGGCGCAGATGCTGATCCTGGTGCGGCAGCGGATGACGAACCAGCACTTTCGCAACAACGGCAGCGAGGCGCACCTGGAGCGGCTGCTGCGCTTTGCCGATCCGGGCAACACGAACGTGCTCACACTCGGCTTCGGGCGCCGTTTCGCCACCTACAAGCGTGCGACGCTCCTGTTCGAGGACTTGGGCTGGCTGCGGCAGATCCTGCTCGATGTCGACCGTCCGGTGCTCGTGCTGTTCGCCGGCAAGGCGCATCCGGCCGACGTGCCGGGTCAGGATCTCATCCGCCGCATCGCCGAGATCGGGCGCATGTCCGAGTTCGAGGGGCGGCTGCTGCTGGTCGAGGACTACGATCTGCGCCTCGCGCGCCGGCTGGTGTCCGGGGTCGACGTGTGGCTCAACAACCCGATCTATCCGCTCGAAGCGTCGGGCACGTCGGGGATGAAGGCGGGCATCAACGGCGCGCTCAATCTGTCGGTGCTGGACGGTTGGTGGGAGGAGGGCTACGACGGCAGGAACGGCTGGGCCATCAAACCCGCCTCGCCGCTGCTCGACGAGTACCGGCGCAACCGGGAAGAGGCGCGCACCCTGTACGAGATTCTGCAGGATCAGGTCATCCCGCTCTACTACGATCGCAATGCGCTCGGCTTTTCACCGGGCTGGATCAAGATGGCGAAGCACTCGATGGCGACGTTGATGCCGCGCTTCAATGCCACGCGCATGGTCGGGCAGTATGTCTCGAAGTTCTACCTGCCGGCGAGCAGGCAATGGCGGCGCTTCATCGAAAGCGACTTCGAGGTCGCGCGGCAGATCGCCGAGTGGAAACGCAAGGTGCTGGCGTTCTGGGGCGGTGTCAGGATTCGCCGCCTCGACACGGGGCCGCGTGCGATCCATTTCGGCGAATCGGTGCGGTGCGAAGTGGCAGTGCAGTTGAACGGTCTCGCGCCGGAGGACGTGCGCGTGGAGAAGCTGATGGGGCGTCAGCGCAAGCGCGACAAGCTGAAGGAATACAGGCGCTACCCATTCGAGTACGTCGGCCTCACGAACGAGCAGGGCGAGCATGTGTTCGCGCTCGAGATGACGCCCGAGCTATGCGGCAAGCTCGAGTACCACGTGCGCGTCTACCCCCATCACGAGCGCCTGACCCACCCGTTCGAGACCGGCCTCATGGTCTGGCTCTGAGCGCGCCGCGGCGCCTCAGCCGAGTTCGATCTTGCCCGGAAACTCGACGTCGAGACCAAGCTGCGGGATCTTGAGGGTCATCACCGCCGGCAGCGACGCGCCGTCGGTGATGGAGCGGGCGGCGAGAGCTGCTGCAACCGCCTGCTCGATTTCGTGCTGCGACCTGACGCCCACCGTCTTCAGGAACTTGCGGATGCTCAGGTTGAAGGTTTCGTCGTTCATGGGGCTCTCACGGGGCAACTGCGTTCCTGTTTGAGTCATCGGCCGCGAGTCGGTTGCGGCGCTTGCAAAACAAAAGCCCCCGGAGCTTTGCTCCGAGGGCTTGGCAGGCAAATCGAGAGCTGCTTCGATCCTTACTAGATCTTTTTCTTGGTCGAGGTCACCTGCGCGGTGGCGCTGGCAACACCGGCTTCGGTGATGTCGGCGACTTGCTTGGCGGCCTTCGTGATGTTCTCGTAGGCGTTGTTGGCCGCGGCCATGGCGGACCTTACCGCCGCCTGCACCGCTTCCGAGCCGATCGGCGCGGACTTGACGAGGTTTTCCATCACGTCGGACGCGGACTTCTTCGCTTCGGCCACGTGCGCTTCCACGAACTTCTGCATCTCGGACTGGGTCTCGGCCGACAGTTCGTAGAGCGCGCGCGAGTAGGCAATCGCCTTCTCGACCGCAGGCTGCGTCAGGGATTGCTGGAGCGAGGCGAACTCCTGGGCATCCTTGGCTTCGACCAGCGCCCGCGCGCTCTTCGCGTTATCCGCGAGCAGGCTGCGGGCGACTTTCATGTTGAGGTCGAGCAGCTTCTCGGCGCTGTCGAGGACGATGGTGCTGTAGCCGAGCGCGGCATCCACGGCGGCTTTGTTGACGTCGGCGAACTTCTCGGGAAAAGCGGGCATGATAGAACTCCTTCGGGTCGGGTGTCGGGCAAGGCGCTTTTGGCAACCATGAGCTTAAGCGTCGCGGCGGCGGGTAGGTTTGCTGCAACGCAACATTCGCATTTTAGTGCGTTGGGCAGGGATGTCAAGCGGAAAGTTGTGCGAATCGGTCTGGAGGAACGAGTCGGAGGGGAGCGGGTGCCGCTGCCCCGCCCAAAAGAAAAGGCCCGACGCAGCTAGCGTCGGGCCCGGATAATGGCCGGATGGGCCGGCTACAGCCGTTCGTAGATGGCCGCGATCCCCTGGCCACCGCCGATGCACATGGTCACCAGACCATAGCGGCCGCCGGAGCGATGCAGTTCATAGATGCACTTCACGGAGAGGATCGCACCGGTCGCGCCGATGGGGTGGCCGAGCGCAACCGCGCCGCCGTTGACGTTGGTCTTGACCGGATCGAAGCCCAGTTCCTTCGAGACCGCGCACGCCTGGGCGGCAAAGGCCTCGTTCGACTCGATCACGTCCATGTCCGAGACCTTGAGTCCCGCCCTGGCCAGAGCAGACTTAACCGCCGGCACCGGGCCGATGCCCATGATCTTGGGATCGACGCCCGAATGACCGTAGGCGACGAGCCGAGCGATCGGCTTCAATCCCTTGCTCGCCGCCGCACCGGCTTCCATGAGCACCACGGCGGCCGCGCCGTCGTTGATGCCGGAAGCGTTGCCGGCCGTGACCGAGCCTTCCTTGTCGAACACGGTCTTGAGCTTGCCCATGCCTGCCATGCTTGCGTCGGCACGGGGATGCTCGTCGGTGTCGAAGGGCACCGGTCCCTTGCGGGTCTTGACCTCGATCGGCAGGATCTGCTCCTTGAAGCGACCCCCCTGAATGGCGGCGATCGCGCGCTTGTGGCTCTCGACCGCGAACGCATCCTGCTCTTCGCGACTGATGCTCCACTTCTTGGCTACCGCTTCGGCCGTGACGCCCATGTGCACGGCATCGAACGGATCGGTGAGCGCACCCACCATCATGTCGAGGATCTTGCCGTCGTTCATGCGCTGGCCCCAGCGCGCGGTCGGTATCGTGTAACCGGCGCGGCTCATGGACTCGGCACCGCCGGCAACCGCCGCATCGGTGTCGCCCAGCAGGATCGACTGCGAGGCGCACACAATGGCCTGCAAGCCGCTGCCGCACAGCCGATTCAGGGTGAACGCCATGGTCTCCTGCGGCAGCCCGCCCTTGATGCACGCCACGCGCGAGACGTACATGTCGCGTGTCTCGCCGTGGATCACGCTGCCGACCACGCATTGACCGATATCCTTGGGATCGGCCTTCGACCGCGCCATTGCTTCCTTGATCACGGCCCCGGCATAGTCAACCAGGGCAACATCCTTCAGACCGCCGCCATAATCGCCGATCGCAGTGCGCACGGCGCTCAGCACCACTACCTCTCGTCCAGCCATGGAATGCTCCTCTCTCTTGGTTGCCCTTGGGATTTGTTCTCGACCTGCCCGTCGCCTGCTTGCCCAGCCATCTGCACTTGCCGAGGCCGCCAAGCGTGATGCGGAGGTCGGAGTGTACGCCCCGCCCGTTACCCTGTCGAGACGGCTCCGCTACCGCCGCATCGCGAGCCAGATGGCCGCTGCGGCGAGCCCCATGCCGGCCCACGCGAGTGGCCCCAACCGCTCCCCGAAGAGGTACCACGCCATGACTGCGGTCGTGGGTGGTGTCGCGTAGAAGAGGGTGGAAACACGTGCCGCTTCACCCCGTCGCAGCAGCAGATACAACAGCGTGATGGCGCCGATCGAGAGCACCAGCACGAGCCAGCCGAGTGCGAATATGAACTGCGCGGTCCAGCGCACCGCCATGCTCTCGGTGGCGAGCGCGATCGGCAGCAGCAGGGCGCCCGCCGCGGCGAACTGGATCACCGAGCTCGCGGCCAGCCCCGCGGATGCGCCGTGGCGCTTTTGATACAGCGTGCCGGCGGTGATCGACAGCAGCGCGACGATCGCGGCCGTCATGGCAGCGGGGGTCGGCGCCTGCCACGCCGTCTTGTCGGAGACGGTCATCGCCACGCCCGCAAGCCCCAGCGCCAAGCCGACCCACTGTCGTCGCGTCACGCGCTCGCCGAGGAAGGTGCCCGCCGCGGCCGCGGTCAGCAGCGGCTGCATGCCGACGATGAGCGACACGATGCCGGCCGGTGCGCCGGCATCGATCGCACTGAAGACGCCGCCAAGATAGCCGCCGTGGAGCAGCATTCCGGCAACCGCGAGATGGCCGGCCTGCGCCGGATTCTCGGGCCAGCGCGACTTCAGCACGAGCGCGGCCGGCACCAGGAGCGCGAGCACGAACGCAAAGCGCAGCAGGAGAAAAGTGAGTGGCTCCGCGTATGGCAGACCGAGCTTCGAGCCGATGAAACCCGTGCTCCAAAGCAACACGAAGAGCATGGGGGCGATGAGACCGAAGAGGTCGCGCGGGTGTTGCGAGCTCACGCGTTGGCGGGGCGCAGTCCCGAAAGATAGGCGATCAGGTCGGTCGGCGCGTCGATCAGCGCGTCGGCACCCCAGGTCTCCGGGGCGCTGCCCGGGCCCAGGTAGCCATAGCGTGCGACAACGATGCGCATACCCGCGGCGCGCGCCGCCTGCACGTCCCGCACGTCGTCGCCGGCGTACAGGCACTCGGGCGGGGCGATGCCGCAATGGCGGCTCGCGAAGAGCAGTGGCTCGGCATGCGGTTTCGCCCGGTTGGTCGTGTCCCCGCTCACGACCGTCCGCGCCTTTGCGTCGAGACCCAGCTGTTTCACCAGCGGCAGCGTGTAGCGTTCGATCTTGTTGGTCACGATTCCCCAAGGCAGGCCGCGCGCCTCGATCCACTCGAGCACCTCTTCCATGCCGGGAAAGAGCCGCGTCTCGCGGCACACGTCGAGCGCGTAGAGCTCGTGGAACTCGTCGCACAGCGGCCGGAAACGATCGTCCTCCGGACCGATATCGAACCCCGCCCGGATCAGTCCGCGCGCGCCCATCGAAGCAAAGCGCCGCAAGTAGGACACCGGCAGCGGCAGGAGACCGCGCGCCGCACGCTGCAGATTGAGGGCGCGCGCGAGATCGGGTGCGGTATCGGCGAGCGTGCCGTCCAGGTCGAACAGGACGGCGGCAATCATGGCGCCGTGGCGTGCAGGATGTAATTGACGTCCGTGTCGCGCCCGAGTGCAAAGGTGCGGGTGAGCAGGCTGTACGTCATGCCGGTGAGGTCGACCACCGCGAGTCCCGCCTCGCGGCAGCAGCCCGCGAGCTCGGAGGGCTTGATGAACTTCGCGTACTCGTGGGTGCCGCGCGGCAGCAGACCCAGCACGTATTCGGCGCCGAGGATGGCGAGCAGGAACGACTTGGGGTTTCGGTTCAGGGTGGCGAAGAAGGCGTGGCCACCCGGCTTGAGCGCCTGGCTGCACGCGCGCACGGTGCTCGCGGGATCGGGCACGTGCTCGAGCACTTCGCAGCAGGTGACGATATCGAAGTGGTGCGGCCGCTCGAGCGCCATGTCCTCCGCACTGATCTTTACATACTCGACCTTGCGGCCGCTTTCCAGCAGATGCAGCTGCGCCACCTTGAGCGGCTTGTCGGCGAGGTCGATCCCGGTGACGGTGGCACCGCGCGCCGCCATGCCTTCGGACAGGATGCCACCGCCGCAGCCGACGTCGAGCACTGTCTTTCCGGCAAGTCCGGCACGGCGGTCGATGTAGTCGGTGCGCAGCGGATTGATCTCGTGCAGCGGCCGGAACTCGCTGTTCGGATCCCACCAGCGGTGCGCGAGCGCGCTGAATTTCTGGATCTCGGCCGGATCGACGTTGGACATGAATTACTCCTTGAGCCGTTCCTGCCACCGCAGCGCGCGCACGAGCAGCTCCTGTTCGTTCAAGGTCGTGAGAGATCCCGCCTGCAGCACACGACGACCCGCGACCCAGACGTCGGTCACGTCCTGGCGGCCCGCGCAATAGACCAGGTGGGACACCGGATCGAAGCAGGGAGACATCCCGAGGGTGGAGAGGTTCACCGCCACGAGGTCTGCCTCCTTGCCCGGCACGATCGAGCCCAGTCGGCGCTCGAGCCCGAGCGCCGAGGCGCCGGCGATGGTGGCCATGCGCACTGCCGTGTGGGCGGGCAAGGCCTCCGCACGCCCGCTCACCGCCTTGGCGAGCAGCGCGGCAAGCCGCATCTCCTCCATCAGGTCGAGGCGATTGTTGCTCGCTGCGCCGTCGGTGCCGAGGCCCACGTTGACGCCGGCGTCGAGGTAGCGTGCGACGGGCGCGAAGCCGCTCGCGAGCTTCAAGTTCGACGACGGGCAGTGGGCGACATGGCAGCCGTGCGCCGCCAGCAGCTCGATCTCGGAGGCGTCGACGTGGATTGCGTGCACCGCGATCAGGTTCGGGCTCAGTATGCCGAGAGCGTGCAGCCGCTGCAGCGGGCGTGCGCCGTGGCACGAGCGCTCCTGCGCGATCTCGTCTGCGGTCTCGTGCAGATGCAGGTGGATCGGCACGTCGAGCTGCTCGGCGAGCGTCAGCACCTGCGCCAGGCTGCGGTCGCTCACCGTGTACGGCGCGTGCGGCGCCATGCAGAAGGTAAGCAGGCGTTCGTGCTTGAATGCGTCGCGGGTCGCGAGCCCCTTCGCGAGATAATCCTGCGGGTCGGACGCGTACGCCGTGGGAAAGTCGATGACGATGATGCCGACCGCGGCGCGCATGCCGGCCTGGAGCGCGGCTCGCGCCGCCGCCTCCGGGTAGAAGTACATATCGTTGAAGCAGGTGACCCCGCCCCGGATCATCTCCGCGCACGCGATCAGCGTACCGTCCTCGACGAACTGATCCGACGCGTGCGCGATCTCCGCCGGCCAGATGTGCGCCTTTAACCACTCCATGAGCGGCAGATCGTCGGCGAGGCCGCGCAGGAGCGTCATCGCCGCGTGCGTGTGCAGGTTGACGAGTCCCGGCAGCAGGACGTGCTCGGGTAGCGCCACCCGCTCGGCAGCGGGCGCCTGCGCTCGGGCCGCCGCCGTCGGCAGCACTGCGCGGATGGTGCCATCCGCCACGAGCACCGTGTGATCCTCGAGGAGGATGCCGGCGGGCTCGACGGGCAAGACCCAGCGCGCCTCGATGGCGGTGACGGGGAGGGCGTGCGTGCTCACGCTGATCGGGTCCGAGTGACGTCGCTACGGCAAAAAAAAAGCCCTGCTTGCGCAGGGCTTGGATGATACGACGGTTTGACCGATGGTTATTGCGGCTTGGTGCCGGATACGGACACCTCGACTCGACGATTCGGCTGCAGGCACTCGATCAGCGCCTTCCGGTTCTTGCTGCCCTGCTGCCGGCATTCCGGAATCGTGATCTTGAGGTCGTTCTTGCCACGTCCCTCGGCCTTGACCTTCTCGGTCGCGATGCCCTTCCCGGTCAGGTAGGTCTTGACCGCGTCGGCACGCCGTTCCGACAGCTTCTGGTTGTATGCCACGGTACCGATCGGATCGGTGTAGCCGATGGCGCCGATGCTGTCGTAGGTCGCACCGGAGAGCGTCGACACCAGCTCGTCGAGCATCTCGGTACCCTTCGGCTTCAGCACGGCCTTGTCGAAGTCGAACAGCGCGTCGGCCGAAAAGTCGATCTTCTTCGGCAGCAGCTTGACCGGTGCCGGCTCGACCGGTGGCGGCGGAGCGGGTGGTGGCGGCGGTGGCGGCTCGCAGATCTCTTTCGCGATGAGATCCTTGTCGCACTTGCAACCCCACTCCTTGTCGGCGGCCGCACCGGCAGGCGTCCAATAGCCGGTCCGCCAGCACAGGTCATACGGGTCCTTCACTACTTGCCCTTCCGAATCGGAGGTATAGACCTCCGGGCGAGGCGTCTGTGCCATCGCCGGGACGGACGACAGCGCCAGCGACGCCGCGAAACCCGTGAGAACGGCCTTGGCTGCAAAGTTCATAGGATCACCCCTTCACTTATTGGTTTGATATCGATGAATCTTGGTGCTGCGCCCTGCCGTAGCAAGAAGCGCCGGAACTCTTAGTACCGGGGCATGCTAGCACAAAAATTTTTGCCGGTTTGCGGATTCTGCTGGGTTGTTGTATCAGCGCAACACCCGATTCAGTCGGCATAAAGGCGGTTCCTGCATGGCCGCAGGCTAGCGCCGGATGCTAGAATTTGCGCTTTTGCCAAGCCGGCGCCGGAGTCCTCTGCAGGATCCCGCCACCATCCGGCAAACGCTGGCAGCTCAATTACTTACCCGATTACCGGATGGAAACGTTCGCCAAGGAAACCGTTCCGATCAGCCTCGAGGAGGAGATGCGGCGCTCCTACCTCGACTACGCCATGAGCGTCATCGTCGGGCGTGCCCTGCCGGATGTCAGGGATGGTCTGAAGCCGGTGCATCGCCGCGTGCTCTTCGCGATGCACGAGGCGAACAACGTCTGGAACCGGCCGTATGTGAAGTGCGCGCGCATTGTCGGCGAGGTGATGGGCAAGTTCCATCCGCACGGCGACAACGCCATCTACGACACGCTGGTGCGCATGGCGCAGAGCTTCACCCTGCGCTATCCCCTGATCGATGGCCAGGGCAACTTCGGCTCGATCGACGGCGACAACGCCGCGGCCATGCGCTACACGGAGTGCCGGCTCGCGCGCATCGCCGGGGAGCTCCTGGCGGACATCGGCCAGGAGACGGTCGATTTTCAGCCGAACTACGATGGCAAGGAGCAGGAGCCGACGGTCCTGCCGAGCCGCATCCCGAACCTGCTCGTGAACGGCTCGACCGGCATCGCCGTGGGAATGGCGACCAACGTGCCGCCGCACAACCTCGGCGAAGTCGTGGCCGGTTGTCTGGCTTTGCTCGAAAACCACGACCTCACCGTGGATGAGCTGATGCAGTACATCCCGGCGCCGGATTTTCCGACGGCTGCCATCATCTACGGCACCCAGGGCATCATCGAAGGCTACCGCACGGGCCGCGGGCGCGTCGTGATTCGCGCCCGCACCCACGTCGAGGACCTGGAGAAGGGGGCGCGTCAGGCGATCATCATCGACGAACTGCCGTACCAGGTGAACAAGGCCAACCTGCAGATACGCATCGGCGAGCTGGTGCGCGACAAGCGCCTGGAGGGCATCTCGGACATCCGCGACGAATCCGACAAGTCGGGCATGCGGGTGGTGATCGAGCTCAAACGCGGCGAAGTGCCGGAGATCATCCTGAACAATCTGTACAAAGAAACGCAGATGCAGGACAGCTTCGGCATCAATGTGGTGGCGCTGGTCGACGGCCAGCCGCGCCAGCTCAACCTGAAGCAGGTCCTGGAGGCGTTCCTGCGGCACCGGCGCGAGGTGGTCACCAGGCGCACCGTCTTCGAGCTGCGCAAGGCGCGCGAGCGGGGCCACATCCTCGAAGGTCTCGCGGTGGCGCTTTCGAACGTGGACGAGGTGATCGCGCTGATCAAGGCGGCGCCGTCCCCGGCCGAGGCGAAGCAGCAGTTGCTGGGTCGGGTCTGGCGCTCGACGCTGGTGGAGGAGATGCTCGCCCGCAGCGCCCCGGATCTGTCGCGGCCGGAGGGTCTCGCACGCCACTTCGGCCTGGGACCGGACGGCTATCGCCTGTCGGAAGCGCAGGCGCAGCGCATCCTGGAGATGCAGCTGCAGCGCCTGACGGGGCTCGAGCAGGACAAGATCCGCAGCGAGTACCGGGAAGTGATGGACCAGATCGCGGACCTGCTCGACGTGCTCGCCAATCCGGGGCGCATCACGAAGATCATCGTCGAGGAGCTCGGGCGCATCCGCGAGCAGTACGGCGATGCGCGGCGCAGCGAAATCGTGGTCGACGCCCAGGAGCTATCGCTGGAAGATCTGATCACACCGGCGGACGTGGTGGTGACGCTCTCGCACGGCGGCTACATCAAGTCGCAGCCGCTCGCCGACTACCGCGCGCAGAAGCGTGGCGGTCGCGGCAAGCAGGCCACGGCGACCAAGGAAGACGATTTCATCGACAACCTCTTCATCGCCAATACCCACGACTACATCCTGTGCTTCTCGAGCCTGGGGCGGCTGTACTGGATCAAGGTCTATGCGGTGCCGCAGGGCACGCGCTTGAGCCGCGGCAAGCCGATCGTCAATCTGGTGCCGCTGCAGGACGGGGAGAAGATCAACGCCATCCTGCCGGTCAAGGTGTTCGACGACGATCACTTCGTCTTCATGGCGACGGCCAACGGCACCGTGAAGAAGACGCCGCTCTCCGATTTTTCGCGGCCGCGCAGTGCCGGCATTTTCGCGGTCGACCTCGACGAGGGCGACTACCTGATCGGGGTGGCGCTCACCGATGGCGCGTACGACATCATGCTGTTCTCGAATGCGGGCAAGGCGGTGCGCTTCTCCGAGGCCGATGTGCGGCCGATGGGACGCAACGCGCGCGGCGTGCGCGGCATGCGCCTCGCGCCGGATCAGCAGGTCATCTCGCTGCTGGTGGTCGAGGGCGAGAGCCAGTCGGTGCTGACGGCGACCGAGAATGGCTACGGCAAGCGCACGCCGGTCGCGGAGTACACGCGCCACGGTCGCGGCACGCAGGGCATGATCGCGATCCAGACCACGGAGCGCAACGGCGCCGTCGTGGCCGCCTCGCTGGTGCGCCCGGAAGACGAGGTGATGCTGATCACCACGGGCGGCGTGCTGATCCGCACGCGGGTCGGTGAGATTCGGGAGATGAGCCGCGCCACGCAGGGCGTGACGCTGATCAACCTGGATGCGGGCGAGAAGCTCGCAGGGCTGGAGCGGGTGATCGAGACCGACGGCGAAGTCGAGCCCGGCCTCGAGGCCCCGGCCGATTCCGACGACGGAAACGGGAGCGACTGATGACCGAGCGCGTGTTCAATTTCGGGCCCGGGCCGGCGATGCTGCCGACCGAGGTACTGCAGCAGGTCCGTGAGGAACTGCTCGACTGGCATGGCTGCGGCGCCTCGATCATGGAAATGAGCCATCGCGGCCCCGAGTTCATGGGCGTGTTCGAGCAGGCCGAGCGCGACCTGCGCGAGCTGCTGGCCATTCCCGAGGACTACAAGGTGCTGTTCCTGCAGGGGGGTGCCGCGACCCAGTTCGCCGCGGTGCCGATGAACCTGCTGCGCGGCCGCGGCGGGGCCGACTACGTGAACACCGGCGAGTGGTCTTCGCGCGCCATCCGCGAGGCGCGCAAGCTGTGCGAGGTGAGCGTGGTCGCGACCTCCGAGCCCGAGGGATTCACCTTCGCGCCGAAGCAGCCCGACTGGCACTCGAACGCGAACGCGGCCTACCTCCACTACTGCCCGAACGAGACCATCCACGGCGTCGAGTTCCAGTGGACGCCCGAGACCGGCGAGGTGCCGCTCGTGGCCGACATGTCCTCGAACATCCTCTCGCGCACACTCGACGTGTCCCGCTTCGGGTTGATCTACGCCGGCGCACAGAAGAACATCGCGCCTGCCGGGCTGACACTCGTCATCGTGCGTGCGGACCTGGTCGGGCGCGCGCTGCCGATGACGCCCTCGACGCTGGACTACGCGGTGCAGGCCGAGCACGGTTCGATGTTCAATACGCCCGCCACCTTCGCGCTCTACGTCGCGGGCCTGGTCTTGGAGTGGCTCAAGGGGCGCGGCGGCCTGCAGGCCGTGGAGCGCGAGAACATCGCCAAGGCGCAGCTGCTGTACGATTGCATCGATGCCACGGACTTCTATCGCAACCCGGTGGCGAAAGAGGATCGCTCGCGCATGAACGTTCCGTTCACCATGCACGATTCAGCGCTCGATCGCCTGTTCCTCGACGAGGCGAAGGCGCGCGGACTCATCGCGCTCAAGGGACACCGGATCGCGGGCGGCATGCGCGCCTCGCTCTACAACGCGATGCCGCTCGCGGGCGTACAGGCGCTCACCGATTTCATGCGCGACTTCGAGGCGCGACACGGCTGAAGCCAGCGGCGCTTCCATGACCGACCGTCTCAAGGCATTGCGCGACCGTATCGACGCCCTCGACGAGGAAGTGCTGCGGCTCGCCAACGCGCGCGCGCAGATCGCCCACGAGATCGGCGCGCTCAAGCAGAACGGCGCGATCTACCGCCCCGAGCGCGAGGCGCAGGTGCTGCGGCGGCTGCAGGCGCTCAACCGCGGGCCGCTGCCCGCCGCCGCGGTGGCGCGTCTTTTCACCGAGCTCATGTCGGCCTGCCGCGCGCTGGAGGAATCCTTCGCCGTCGCCTTTCTCGGACCGCGCGGCACCTTCTCGGAGGAGGCCGCGATCAAGCATTTCGGCGGCAGCACCGGCAAGGTGGTGGCGGGTTCCATCGACGAGGTCTTCCGGAAGGTGGAGGCGGGGTCGGCAGGGTATGGCGTCGTACCGGTCGAGAATTCCACCGAGGGTGCGGTGGGGCGCACCCTTGATCTGCTGCTCGCCACGCCGCTTCGCATCTGCGGCGAGATCGCGCTGCCCGTGCACCACCATCTGCTCGCGAAGAGCGCCGGCGCGGCAGAACCGGTCCGCATCTATTCCCACGCCCAGAGTTTCGCCCAGTGCCACGACTGGCTCGAACAGAACCATGCGGGTGTCGCCCGGGTGCCGGTGGTGAGCAACGCCGAAGCGGCGCGCCTCGCCGCCGCCGAGCCCGGCACCGCCGCGATCGCGAGCCGCGCAGCGGCCGAGCTGTACGGGCTCGACGTGCTCGCCTCCAACATCGAGGACGATCCGAACAACACGACCCGGTTTCTCGTCATCGGCACGCACGATGTGGCGCGCTCGGGCCGTGACAAGACCTCGCTCGCGATGTCGGCGGCGAACCGGCCGGGGGCGGTGCACGCGCTCCTGTCGCCGCTCGCGGGGCATGGCGTCAGCATGACCCGGCTGGAGTCGCGGCCCTCGCGGACGGGGCTCTGGGAGTACGTGTTCTTCGTCGACCTCGAGGGCCACCAGGAGGAGCCGCACGTCGCCGGCGCTCTCCAGGAATTGCAGTCGCTCGCCGCGTTCCTCAAGGTACTGGGCTCCTACCCCGTCGCCGTGTATTAGATCCGATCCGATCATGACCGCCCGCCCCGCCATCGACCTCTGCGACCTCGCGCCGTCCTACATCAGCGCCATCGCGCCCTACCAGCCCGGCAAGCCGATCGCGGAGCTCGAGCGCGAGCTCGGCATCAGCGGCGCCGTCAAGCTCGCCTCCAACGAGAACCCGGCCGGGGCGAGCCCGCGCGCGCTGGCAGCAGCGCGCGCGGCGCTCGACGACATCGCACGCTATCCGGACGGCAACGGCTTCGAACTCAAGCACGCGGTCGCGGTGCACCACGGCGTCGAGGAGAATGCCATCGTGCTCGGCAACGGTTCGAACGACGTGCTCGAACTCACCGCCCGCACCTTCCTCGCGCCCGGCGCCGCAGCCGTCTTCGCGCAGCACGCCTTCGCCGTCTATCCTCTGGTCACGCAGGCGACCGGCGCCACCGGCATCGAAGTGCCGGCGCGCGATTTCGGTCACGATCTGCCGGCGATGGCACGCGCCATCACAGCGGACGTGAAGGTGGTGTTCGTCGCCAATCCGAACAACCCGACGGGCACGCTCGTGCCGCCGCACGAGGTCCACGCCTTCCTGCGGTCGGTGCCGAGCCGCGTGCTGGTGGTGCTGGACGAGGCCTATGGCGAATACCTGCCCGATGAGCTCCGCGCCGACAGCGTCGCATGGCTGCGTGAGTTTCCCAATCTCGTGGTGTCGCACACGTTTTCGAAAGCGCACGGACTCGCCGGCCTGCGCGTGGGGTACGCGCTCGCGCATCCGGCAGTCGCCGATCTCATGAACCGCGTGCGCCAGCCGTTCAACGTGAGCAGCGTGGCCCAGGCGGCTGCCTGCGCCGCGCTCGAGGACGACGCGTTCGTCGCGGCAAGCCGTGAGCGCAACCGGCAGGGCATGGCGCAGATCACGGCGGGGCTCGCCGGGCTCGGGCTGGAGTTCATTGCGTCCTACGGCAATTTCGTGAGCTTTCGCGTCGCCGATGCGCGCGGCGTCTACGATCGGCTGCTGCGGCTCGGCGTGATCGTGCGCCCGATCGCGAGCTACGGCATGCCGGATTTCCTGCGCGTATCGATCGGGCTGCCGCAGGAGAACGCGCGTTTCCTGTCGGCACTGGCGCAGGCGCTCGCGGGCTGACCGGCGAACCGATGCGCATCGAACGCCTCGCCGTGGTCGGGGTCGGCCTGATCGGCGGCTCCTTCGCTGCCGCGCTCAAGGAGGCAGGCGGGGTCGGGCGCGTGGTCGGCGTCGGCCGCGGTCGTGCCAACCTCGACCAGGCACTGCGCCTGGGGATCATCGACGAGATCGCGAGCGACCCGGCGCTCGGTGTGCGCGACGCCGACTTCGTGCTGCTCGCGATGCCGGTCGGCCAGATGGGCACCGCCATGGCAGCCATCGCTCCGGCTCTCGCACCGCATGCGGTCGTCACCGATGCGGGCAGCACCAAGCGCGACGTGGTCGCGAACGCGTACGCGCATCTTGCATCCGCGCTCGATCGCTTCGTGCCGGCGCATCCCATCGCGGGCAGCGAGAAGACCGGCGCCGGGGCGGCCGCAGCCACCCTCTTCCGCGACCGCAACGTGATCCTGACGCCGCTCGCGGAGAACACGGAGCAAGCCGTGGCGCGCGTGCGCGGCGCGTGGCTTGCCTGCGGCGCGCGGGTGACGGAGATGAGCGCGGCGGACCACGACCGCACGCTCGGCGTGGTGAGCCATCTTCCTCACGTGCTCGCCTTTGCGCTGGTGGATCTCGTCGCGCGGCACCGCGACGCGGAACGGCTGTTTGCGCTCGCGGCCGGGGGCTTTCGCGATTTCACCCGCATCGCATCGAGCTCGCCCGAGATGTGGCGCGACATCTGTGTCGCGAATCGCGATGCGCTCGCCGAAGTGCTCGCGACTTACCGGCGCGAGCTGGATGACTTGACGACGATGCTGGAGCGTGCGGACGCCGCGGCGCTCGAGCGGCTCTTCACGCGCGCCCGCGACGCCCGCGAGGCCTGGATGCGCGGGAACGGCGGCACGAGCTCGTGATGGCCGCCGCGCCCGAATTTCTCGATCTCGGGCCGTTCACCCGCGCGCGCGGCGTGGTGCATCTGCCCGGGTCGAAGAGCATCTCGAATCGCACGCTGCTCCTGGCCGCACTCGCCCGCGGCACGACCCGGATCCGCGACCTGCTCGCCTCGGACGATACCGACCGCATGCTCGACGCGCTTGCCGCGCTCGGTGTGCAAGTCGACCGCATCGGGCCGGACGCGGTGCAGGTGCACGGCTGCGGCGGACGGTTTCCGGGGCGGAGCGCGGACCTCTTTCTCGGCAATGCGGGCACGGCATTCCGGCCGCTCACCGCGGTGCTCGCGCTCAGCGGCGGCGGACACTATCGCCTGTCGGGCGTGCCGCGCATGCACGAGCGTCCGATCGGCGATCTGGTCTCGGGTCTGCGCGATCTCGGCGCGGACATCGCGTATCTCGACCGTGCGGGATTCCCGCCGCTCGAAATCGGTCCGGGTTCGATCCGGGCCGGCGGGCGCGTCAGCGTGCGCGGCGATGTGTCGAGCCAGTTCCTCACCGCGCTCTTGATGGCGCTGCCGCTTGCCGGTACGGAAACCACGGTGGAGGTCGCAGGCGAGCTCATCTCGAAGCCGTACGTCGACCTCACGCTCGCGACCATGGCGCGCTTCGGCGTGCGCGTCGAACGCGACGGCTGGCGATCGTTCACCGTGCCGGCCGGCAGCGGCTACTCGACCCCGGGCACGGTGTTCGTCGAGGGCGACGCATCCGGTGCGTCGTATTTTCTGGCAGCCGGAGCAATCGGCGGTGGGCCGGTGCGGGTCGAGGGGGTGGGGCGCACCAGCATCCAGGGCGATGTGCGTTTCGCCGAGGCGCTCGCGAGCCTGGGCGCGTGCATCGAAAGCGGCGACAACTGGATCGAGGCGAGCGGTCCTGCCGCGGGCCCGCTGCGGGCCTTCGATCTCGATCTCAACCACATCCCCGACGCGGCGATGACCCTCGCCGTGGTGGCGCTCTTCGCCGAGGGCAGCAGCCGTCTTTCCAACATCGGAAGCTGGCGGGTGAAGGAGACCGACCGCATCACTGCGATGGCAACGGAACTGCGCAAAGTCGGCGCAACCGTGGAAGAGGGACTCGATTTTCTGGTCGTTACACCTCCCGCCTCCCGCCTCACGCCTCACGCAGCGATCGACACCTACGATGACCACCGCATGGCGATGTGCTTCTCGCTCGTCGCACTCGGTGATGTTCCGGTCCGCATCAACGATCCGAAGTGCGTGGCGAAAACGTTTCCGGATTACTTCGAGCGTTTCGCAACGATCGTTCGTCCCGCCCCGGTCATCGCCATCGACGGGCCGTCGGCCTCGGGCAAAGGGACGGTGGCGGAGAAGGTGGCGCAGGCGCTCGGTTTTCACTACCTCGACAGCGGGGCGCTCTATCGTTTGGTCGCCCTCAAGACCGCGCGCACCGGCGCGGCGCCGGACGACGAAGCTGCGGTGGCGCGCTTGGCACAGACGCTGGACGCCGCGTTCACCGCAGCGGGCATCCGGCTCGACGGCGAGCCGGTGGGCGACGCCCTGCGCACGGAAGAAACTGGCACCTTGGCCTCCCGGGTCGCGGCGCTCCCCAGGGTACGGGCGGCGCTGCTCGCCCGCCAGCGTGCGTTTCGGCGCGCGCCGGGGCTGGTGGCCGACGGCCGCGACATGGGCTCGGTCGTGTTCCCCGACGCCGACCTCAAGATCTTTCTCACCGCGAGCGCCGAAGAGCGCGCCCGCCGCCGCCATAAGCAGTTGATGGAAAAAGGATTGAGTGCTACGATGCGCGAAATTTTGCAGGACATCGAGGAACGCGACCGGCGCGATGGCCGCCGCGGCGTTGCTCCTCTGCAAAGATGCGCGGATGCGGAACTGCTCGACACGACCGACCTCACGATCGACGAGGCGGTGGTCGCCGTTCTGACCCGATACCGGGAATTGTCATCCGTTTGACCGAGGTGCCATCGCGGGCGAGCCCTGGCGAAGTCTGCTCCCGTGCGCTGGCTTTAGATCAACCTATGCCCCGCCGGTCGATCGGCGGGTATTTTCAGGCCTTTCCACTTCATGGTTACAACTGCTGCTCAACCTGTTTCCAACCACGCTCCAGAAAGCTTTGCCGCGCTGTTCGAAGAGAGCCTGTCCCGCAAGGAAATGCGGATCGGGGAAGTCATCACCGCCGAGGTGGTGCGCGTCGACCCGAACTTCGTCGTTGTGAATGCCGGCCTCAAGTCCGAAAGCTTCATCCCCGTCGATGAATTCCGCAACGATCGCGGCGAGGTCGAGGCGCAGCCGGGCGAATTCGTCTCGGTCGCCATCGAGGCGCTCGAAGACGGTCACGGCGAGACGCGTCTGTCGCGCGACAAGGCGCGGCGGCTTGCCGCCTGGACCGATCTCGAGACCGCGCTCGAAAAGGGCAGCGTGGTGCAGGGCGTCATCACCGGCAAGGTGAAGGGCGGGCTCACGGTCATGATCAACGGCATCCGCGCGTTCCTGCCAGGGTCGCTCGTCGACATCCGCCCGATGAAGGACACGACGCCGATCGAAGGCAAGGCGGCGGATTTCAAGGTGATCAAGCTCGACCGCAAGCGCAACAACGTCGTGGTGTCGCGGCGCGCGGTGCTCGAGCAGACGCAGGGCGCGGAGCGGCAGGCGCTCTTGGAGAATCTGCAGGAAGGCGCGATCGTCAAGGGCATCGTCAAGAACATCACCGACTACGGTGCGTTCGTCGACCTGGGCGGCATCGACGGGCTGCTGCACATCACCGATCTTGCCTGGCGCCGCGTGAAGCACCCCTCCGAAGTGCTGAGCGTGGGCGACGAGGTCGAGGCCAAGGTGCTCAAGTTCGACCAGGAGAAGAACCGCGTCTCGCTCGGCATGAAACAGCTCGGCGAGGATCCGTGGGTGGGCCTGTCGCGGCGCTACCCCAGCGGCACGCGGCTCTTCGGCAAGGTCACGAACCTGACCGACTACGGCGCGTTCGTGGAGATAGAGCCCGGCATCGAGGGGCTGGTGCACGTGTCCGAGATGGACTGGACCAACAAGAACATCCATCCGTCGAAGGTGGTCCAGCTCGGCGACGAGGTCGAGGTCATGATCCTCGAAATCGACGAGGACCGCCGCCGCATCTCGCTCGGCATGAAGCAGTGCATGGCGAACCCGTGGGAAGAGTTTTCCATGAACTTCAAGAAAGGCGACCGGGTGCACGGCCAGATCAAGTCGATCACCGATTTCGGCATCTTCATCGGGCTGACCGGCAACATCGACGGCCTCGTGCATCTTTCCGACCTGTCGTGGCACGCCACGGGCGAGGAAGCGGTGCGCAACTTCAAGAAGGGCGAGGAAGTCGAGGCGGTGGTGCTGTCCATCGACGTCGAGCGCGAGCGCATCTCGCTCGGTATCAAGCAGCTCGAAGGCGATCCGTTCACCACCTTCGTCGCCAGCCACGACAAGGGCAGCATGGTGCGCGGGGTGGTCAAGTCCCTCGACGCCAAGGGTGCGATGGTCAGCCTCGAGCCCGACGTGGAGGGTTACCTGCGGGCTTCCGAAGTCTCGCGCGACCGGGTCGAGGACATTCGCAGCCATCTCAAGGAAGGCGACGAAGTCTCGGTGATGATCATCAACATCGATCGCAAGAACCGCAGCATCAACCTCTCGATCAAGGCGAAGGATCTCGCCGACACCAACGAGGCGCTGCAGAAGATGGCGGCCGAGAACGAGCGCGGCGCCGGAACCACCAGCCTGGGCGCGCTGCTCAAGGCCAAACTGGACGGGAAGAACTCTGAACAATAAGGAAGCCCCGGCCATGACCAAGTCGGATTTGATCGCCCGGCTTGCGGTGCGCTATCCGCAACTGGTGGCGAAGGATGCGGAGCTCGCGGTCAAGATGATCCTCGATGCGATGGCAAAGTGTCTTAGCGAGGGCCGCCGCATCGAGATTCGCGGCTTCGGCAGCTTCGGCCTCAACTACCGGCCGCCGCGCACTGGCCGCAATCCGAAGTCCGGCGAGAAGGTCCAGGTCCCGGCGAAGCACGTACCGCACTTCAAGGCGGGCAAGGAGCTGCGCGAGCGGGTCGACCTCAAGGGTTAGAGCGCGTATTCGTTCGTTTCATGGCCACAGATTCGGGCGCGGCTCGCGGGCCGCGTCTTTTTTTGCGGGAGAGCTCGAAAGGGGAGGCGGGCGATGCGCGTCGTCGGCTGGATCGTCAAGATCGTCATCTTCGTGCTGCTGGTCGGCTTCGCGGTCAAGAACACCGATCCGATCACGGTGCGCTTCTATCTGGGCTACGAATGGCATTCGCCGCTCGTCTTCGTCCTGCTCGTCTTCTTCGCCGCGGGTGCCGCGTTCGGTGCACTCTCCAGTCTGCCCTATGCCTTCCGGCACCGGCGCGAGATTCGCGACCTGCGCCACGAGCTCACCAGGCGTCCGGACGCGGCTGCGGGCGAGACCCCGGCCTCCGAGCGCGCTGCCGGTCAGACCACCGCAGATCTTTCCTAGTGCGACACTAGATGCAGTTCGACTTCTGGTGGTTCCTGCTCGCGCTGCCGCTCTTCTTCGGCATGGGCTGGGTCGCCGCGCGCATCGACTTGAAACAGCTCCTCTCGGAGTCGAGCGAGCTGCCGCGCACGTATTTCCGGGGCCTCAATTTCCTGCTGAACGATCAGCAGGATCAGGCGATCGAGTCGTTCTCCGAAGTGGTGCGGGTGAGCCCGGAGACGGCGGAGCTGCATTTCGCGCTCGGCCACCTCTATCGCAAGCGCGGCGAAGTGGAGCGCGCGATCCGGCTGCACGAGGACCTGGTGCGCCGGCCCGACATCCCCGACGATCTGCGCACGAACGCACGCTACGAGCTCGCGCTCGATTTCCTCAAGGCCGGCTTCCTCGACCGAGCGGAGGCGCAGTTCCTGGAGCTCGAGGGCACGCCCTGCGAGCAGCGCGCGCTCAAGCTTCTGCTCGAGATCTATCAGCAGGAGCGCGACTGGGTAAAGGCGATCGAGACCTCGCGCAAGATGGACGGCATCACCGGCCGCTCCAGCGCGAAGGACATCGCGAACTTCTATTGCGAGCTGGCGCAGACCGAGATCACGCACTCGCGGCCCGACGCTGCCGAGCAGCACCTGCGCGAAGCGCTCGCCGTCAACGGCAAGTGCACCCGCGCGAACATCCTGCTGGGGGAGCTCGCCGCGCAACGGGGGCAGCCCGAGCTCGCCCTCAAGTACTGGAAGCGGGTCGAGCACCAGGACCCGCGCTACCTGGCGCTGCTTACGGACAGGCTGCGCGACACTTACGAGCAGATCGGACGTGGCGACGAGGGGCTGCAATTGCTGAAAGGCTATCTTGCGAGCGCGCCGTCGCTCGATCTGCTGGACGTGGTCTTCCATGCCACGCTCGAGCGCAACGGGTCGGAAGCAGCCTATCGGCTGGTGCGCAACGAGCTCCGGCGCAATCCTTCGCTGCTCGGCCTGGACAAGCTGCTGGAGGCGGCGCTGATCGAGGCGCCGCACGAGCAGCGACGCGACATAGAGCTCGTGCGTAAGCTGGTCGGCCACCACTCGCGCAACCTCGCGATGTACCAGTGCGATCACTGCGGGTTCCGGCTGCGGCAGTTCACGTGGCGCTGCCCTGCCTGCGGCGCGTGGGAGAGTTACTCGCCGCTTCGCAGCGAAGAAAGAGTGAGCGCCGCATGAGCGGACCGCGCGTGATCGTCGCCCTCGATTTTCCCGGTGCGGCAGCGGCGTTGGAGTTCGCGCGCCGGCTCGACCCGGCACGCTGCCGGGTGAAGGTCGGGAAGGAGCTCTTCACGGCGGCCGGGCCGGATCTGATCGAGGCGCTGCAGCGGCAGGGCTTCGAGGTTTTTCTCGACCTCAAATTCCACGACATCCCGAACAGCGTGGCGGGCGCCTGCCGCGCCGCGGCTGCGCTCGGCGTGTGGATGATCGACGTGCATGCCCTGGGCGGGCGCGCCATGATGCGCGCGGCGCGCGAAGCGATCGAGGGTGTGCCGCGGCGGCCGCTGCTCACCGCAGTGACCGTGCTCACCAGTCTGTCGGCGGCGGAGCTGTCGGAGATCGGTCTGCCCGGTGCGCCGCAGGAGAACGTCATGCGCCTGGCCGCCCTGACACAGGCAGCGGGCCTCGACGGCGTGGTCTGCTCGGCGCAGGAGGCCCCGGCGCTGCGCGCCGCGCTGGGCGATCGCTTCGCGCTCGTCACGCCCGGCATTCGGATGGCGGACGATGCCCTCGGCGATCAGAGCCGCGTCACGACCCCACGGGAAGCGGTTGCGGCGGGTGCGACCTACCTCGTGGTCGGTCGACCCGTCACGCGGGCAGCCGACCCGAATGCCGCGCTCGCGCGCATACTCGCCGAAATTTCGTCCACCCGCAGCGGGGAGGCATGATCGTGAGAACCCTGGCACCCGAGCCGGCGCGCATAGCGGCCGCGCGACTGCTCGTGGTCGGCGACGTGATGCTCGATCGGTACTGGTTCGGCGAAGTGAGCCGCATCTCGCCCGAGGCACCCGTGCCGGTCGTAAAGGTCGATCGGGTGGAAGCGCGGCTGGGGGGGGCTGCGAACGTGGCACGGAACGTCGCTGCACTGCGGGCCGGCGTCGAGCTCTTGTCGGTCATCGGCGAGGACGAAGCCGGGACGACGCTCGAGGCATTGCTGCACGACGAGGGCATTCCGGCTTCGCTGCATCGCGATGCCGATGTCGCGACCACCGTGAAGCTGCGCGTCATCGGCCGCCAGCAGCAGCTGCTGCGCATCGATTTCGAGACCTGGCCGAGCCACGAGACGCTGGCCGCGAAGCTCGCCGATTTCGAAGCGATGCTCCCGGCCTCGGACGTGGTGATTCTCTCTGACTATGGCAAGGGCGGCCTCACCCACATCGAGCGCATGATCGGCTTCGCGCGCGAGCAGGGCAAGACGGTGCTCGTCGACCCGAAGGGAGAGGACTACGCCCGCTATCGCGGCGCCACGCTGCTCACACCCAATCGGGCGGAATTCCGGCAGGTCGTGGGACGGTGGCGCAGCGAACAGGAACTCGAAGAGAAGGCGCAGCGGCTGCGCGACGACCTCGAGCTCGCAGCGCTTCTGGTCACCCGCAGCGAGGACGGGATGAGCCTATTCGAAGCAGGCGGTTGCCTGCATGTGCCGACGGTGGCACGCGAGGTCTACGATGTGAGCGGCGCGGGGGACACCGTGATCGCGACGCTGGGCGTCATGCTGGCTGCCGGTACGAGCCTCGAGGAGGCGGTGCGCCATGCCAATCGAGCGGCCGGCATCGTGGTCGGCAAGCTGGGCACCGCGGTCGCCACCCCCGAGGAACTCTTCGGCGGCTAGCATCGTCTGCTCGAAGAGATGAAGCGGATTCTGGAAACTGGCTGAACGCCGGGCGGAGGTATTTCATGATCGTAGTGACCGGCGCCGCGGGATTCATCGGCGCCAATCTCGTCCGCGGTCTCAACGATCGCGGCGAGACCGACATTCTCGCGGTGGACAATCTCACCCGCGGCGACAAGTTCGTGAACCTGGTGGATTGCGAGATCGCGGACTATCTCGACAAGGAAGCCTTCCTGCAGGAACTTGCCGAGGGCGCCTTCGACGGCGAGATCACCGCCCTCTTCCACCAGGGTGCGTGCTCCAACACGATGGAGCGCGACGGGCGCTACCTGATGGAGAACAACTACCGGTACACGGTGACGCTGTTCGAGCACTGCCAGACCGATGACGTGCCGTTCATTTACGCCTCGTCGGCGGCGGTCTACGGTGCCGGGCCCACTTTCAGCGAAGGTCGGGCGAACGAGGCGCCGCTCAACGCGTACGGCTACTCGAAGTTCCTGTTCGATCAGTATCTGCGCCGGCGCTGGAGCGATCGCACCGCACAGGTGGTGGGGCTGCGCTACTTCAACGTCTACGGTCCGCGCGAAGCGCACAAGGGACGCATGGCTTCGGTGGCCTTCCATTTCTATCATCAGTATCGGGCATCCGGCCGGGTGCAGCTCTTCGAGGGCAGCGGCGGCTATGCGGCGGGCGAGCAGCGGCGCGACTTCGTCTCGGTGGAGGATGCGGTGCGGGTGAACCTGCATTTCCTCGAGCATGCCGATCGCTCCGGCATCTTCAACGTCGGCACCGGCGCCGCCCAGACATTCAACGAGGTGGCAGTCGCGACCGTCAACGCGTGTCGCGCCGCGGCCGGCGATGCACCGCTTACCCTCGCCGCCATGAAACAGGCGGGTGTGATCGAATACATTCCGTTCCCCGACGGACTCAAGGAACGTTACCAGAGCTACACCGAGGCCGACCTGGGCGTCCTGCGCAGAGGCGGCTATGACGAGCCATTCCTGCGGGTGGAGGAGGGTGTCGGGAGCTACGTGAGCTGGATGCTGGAGCGCGACGGTCCGGTCTCTCGGAAGCGCGAATGAAAGCCGCAAACGACGTGAAGGTGATTGCGCCCGGGCCGGCGGCGGCCGATGCAGGGCTCGATCGCTACCTGGAGGACTTCGTCGGCAATACGCCGCTGGTGCGGTTGAAGCGCATGCCGGGGGCCACCAGCAACGTGATCCTCGGAAAGCTCGAGGGCAACAACCCCGCCGGCTCGGTCAAGGATCGCCCGGCCCTTTCCATGATCACGCGCGCGCAGGTGCGCGGCGAGATCAAACCCGGCGACACGCTGATCGAGGCCACCAGCGGCAACACCGGCATCGCACTGGCGATGGCCGCCGCGATGATGGGTTACCGGATGGTGCTGATCATGCCCGAGCACCTGTCCATCGAACGCCGGCAGACGATGGCGGCATTCGGCGCGGAGATCGTGCTCGTCACCAAGGAGCAGGGCATGGAGGGCGCGCGCGACTTCGCGGACCGGATGGTGGCCGAGGGTCGTGGTGTCATGCTCGACCAGTTCGCCAACCCCGATAACCCGCTTGCCCACTACGAGACCACGGGTCCGGAGATCTGGCGCGACACCGGTGGCCGCATCACGCACTTCGTCGCGACCATGGGCACGACGGGGACCATCATGGGCGTCTCGCGCTTCATGAAGGAGAAGAATCCCGCGATCCAGATCATCGGCGTGCACCCCTCGGAGGGCTCGCAAGTCCCAGGTATCCGGAAGTGGCCGAAAGCCTACCAGCCGAAAATCTTCGACGAGCATCGGGTCGACCGCGTCATCGAGGTTTCCCAGGTCGACGCCGAGGAGACGGCGCGCCGCATGGCGCGCGAGGAAGGCATCTTCGCCGGCGTCTCGTCCGGCGGAGGCCTGTGGGCGGCGCTCGAGGTGAGTCGCGAGGTCGAGAACGCGCTCATCGTGTGCGTCGTGTGCGACCGCGGCGACCGCTACCTCTCCACCGGCGTGTTCCCGGCCTGATCCGGTCGTTGCACCGGTACGCCGCGACCCTGTTCGCCGCGCTCCTGATCGCCGCGCCGGCGGTGCACGCCGCGCGCGTGACGATCACCGCCGAGCAGGTCGAAGCGCTCGGTCGGACGTGGCGCAATGCCGCCCTGCACTGCAACCTCGTCGCAACCCGCGGGACCCGCATCGGCTGCGACCGCGGCACGCTCGACCTGGGTGAGTCGATCCCGCTGCGCGCCTTCTACGACAGCGCGAGCGGGGCGGTCGACGTCGAGCTCCTGCCGGCTGCCGGCGAGCGCTGGCAGCTGGCGGGCGCGCCCGACGGCGGCCGTTGGGCGGGTCGGTTGCACGTCGAGGGGAGCGTCCTCCGACTGGCACCGTTTCTCCCGCCGGCGGCTCCGGCGTTGTCCGCAGGGCGCTTGTCGGGCACGGTCGATATGACGCTATCGGCGTCAGACGGCTTCGCGGCCGACGCGCAGCTTGCGTTCTCGGGCGTCGGCTTCAGCGATGCGAGCGGTCAGCACGCGGGGGAGAAGCTCGCCGGAGCGGTAAAGCTCACGGCCGAGGAGCGAGGCGGTGCCACGCGTTATCGCGCCAGCGTTGACTGGAACGAGGGCGAGCTCTTCTGGCAGCCGCTCTTCGTGAAAGCCGGCCACGCCCTCGCAGCGGAGGGCACGCTGGACGCGGGCCGCATTACGGTCGATGCGGGCCGCCTGCGGTCGAAGGGGATGGGCGAGATCGCCTTCTTTGCGACTTGGGACCGCGCGACCGGCACGCTCGCAACCTCCGCCGGGGGCGGTGCGGCGCTCGACATCCGCGGCGCCTACGAGGCGCTCGCGCAGCCGCTGCTCGCCGACACCGTGGCGGCCGACCTGAGCACCGCCGGCACCGCGGACTTCGGCTGGCGGTTCGCGGACGGCGCGCTGCAGGCGTTCTACCTGAACCTGCACCGTGCATCGTTCACGGACCGTACCCGGCGCTTCGATCTCGCCGACCTCGACGCGGCGATTCCCTGGGATCGCACCGCCCCGACTCAGGCGCGGGTCACGCTGGGGAGAGCCGAACTGCTGCGTCTGCCGATCGGGCGCGTCGAGGTGCCGATAGAGCTCGATGGCTTCCGCGCTCAGGTTTCGAGAGTCGAGGTCCCGCTGCTCGACGGTAGCCTGCACATGAACGATTTCGTCGCCCGGCGCGAGGACGGCCGCTGGCGGTGGGAGTTCGCGGGCGGGATCACGCCGATCTCGGTCGAGGCGCTCACCCGCACGCTCGGCACCCATGTCATGTACGGCAAGCTGTCGGCGGTCGTGCCCAGGGTCCGCTACCAGTCGTCCACGGTCGCGGTGGAGGGCGCGCTCCTGTTTCAGCTCTTCGACGGCACCGTGGTCGTCGACCGGCTGTCGCTCGTCGATCCGCTCGGCCGCGTACCGAGGCTTTACGCGGACCTCGACATGCGCAATCTCGACCTGGACCTCGTGACCCGCACCTTCGCTTTCGGCAGCATCACCGGCCGCATCGATGCCACCGTCACCGGCCTCGAGCTCGCCAGCTGGCAGCCGGTCGCATTCGACGCCTGGGTCGGGAGCAGCCCCGGCAGCTATCCCAAGCGCATCAGTCAGCGGGCGGTCGAGAACATCACGGCGCTCGGTGG
>JAEUMX010000164.1 GCA_016791285.1 Burkholderiales bacterium | reverse complement strand
GCGCGCTCGATGTCGTCGCTCACATGGGCGTCGATGCCGGCGGCGAGACATGCCGACAGAAACGCTTCGACACGCGGGGTGCGCCGCCGGTCGA
Source organism: Burkholderiales bacterium (assembly GCA_016791285.1). Next base: position 13,116 of record JAEUMX010000164.1, on the reverse strand, counting down.
GCTCGCCGAACACGAGCCGCTGCAGCGTGCCGTTGTGCCGGATCACGCCGGGCGATTCGATCAGGGCCGAGATCTGTGCGAGGCCGCCCAGCACGCGCTCGCGGCCGAAGCGCCGAGACAGCAGCGACACCGCTTCGACGCCGTTCTGGAGCGACACGATGGCCGAGTCGTCGCGCATGGCGGGTGCCGCCGCTTCGATTGCGTCCGCGGTGCTCCACAGCTTGACCGCGATGATCACGAGGTCGCTCGCGGCGAGCGCTGCCGGGTCGTCGGTGGCGTGCACGGGGTGCACGTGGACGGCGCCGAGCGCGCTCTGCACGTGGAGCCCGTCCGCGCGCATGGCTGCGAGGTGCGCTCCCCGCGCGAAAAACACGACCTCGTTGCCCGCGGCGGCGAGCCGCCCACCGAAGTAGCCGCCGATGCCGCCGCTGCCGATGATGCAGATTCTCATACTCTCTTCCCTCCTTGGCGGGTTCGCACCCCTCTGTTACGCTCCTGCGCCGTCAAAGATGACAGCCTGCCTTCCCGACCGCAAGGGGTAACCATGTCCGACTCCGAACACCCGAGCCTGCAACCGAAGACGCAGTGGAACCGCCGCGACTTCGTCGTGACCGTGCTCGGCGCGGGGTTGGCGCTTGCCGTGCAGCCCGTCTCGTCGCAGACGCTGATCGTCACGGATACGGAAGGCATCGAGTCCGGTGAGGTGCGCATTCCCGTGACCGGAGGCGAGATGCCGGCGTATCGCGCGATGCCCGCGACCGGCGGGCCGTTCGCGACGGTCATCGTGGTGCAGGAGATTTTCGGCGTGCACGAGCACATCCGGGACGTGTGCCGGCGGCTCGCGAAGCTCGGATACTTCGCCGTCGCGCCGGCGCTCTTCACGCGGCAGGGCGACGTGTCGAAGATGACCGACGTGAGCGAGATCCTGGCGAAGGTGGTGAGCCAGGTGCCCGATACACAGGTGCTGAGCGACCTCGACGCAACGGTGGCCTGGGCCGCGGAGACCGGGATGGCCGATACGCAGAAGCTCGCGATCACCGGATTCGGCTATGGCGGGCGCATCACCTGGCTCTACGCCGCCCACAATCCGTATGTCAAGGCGGGCGTCGCCTGGTACGGGAGGCTGACCGGACATCCGACCCCGATGACGCCGAAGCAGCCGGTCGATGTCGCGGCTGCCCTGACGGTGCCGGTGCTGGGCCTGTATGGCGGGAAGGATCAGGGTATTCCGCCCGACGGCGTGGAGCAGATGCGCGTTGCGTTCTCGCGCGGCGGCAGTCGCTCGCGGATCGTCGTCTACCCCGACGCGCCGCACGCTTTCCACGCGGACTATCGACCCAGCTACCGCAAGGAGGCGGCGGAAGACGGCTGGCGCCGCATGCTGGAGTGGTTCAAGGCGAACGGCGTGGACTGAGGCCGCGACCATTGTCCTCGCACCGCGCGGGGCCGGGCGCGCCTACGGCATCTGCGCGTCGAAGAACTCGCGCATCATGAAAGCCTCCAGCCCGGCGTTGTCCTTGGCGCGGGCGGAGAGCGTGAGGTTGCGGCCGAGACGCTTCGATTCCCACAGGAACTCCTCCTGCTCGTACTCGCGGATGATGCCGATGATGCGGCGGACCACGGCGATGCGAATGTCGCTGTTGTTGCCGCGTCGCACTTCGATCAGCTGCGTCGTGTTGCGCCGGATGTCGCGATTCCAGCCGAAGAACACGAACTCCGCGTCGTCGTAGGTCATGCGCTTGATCTGGAAGATGCCGCCGCCGCGCGTGGGATCGAACCCGTAGGTCGGCGCGCGGTTGGTGCCCAGATTGGCGGCGACGATGCGGTTGCTGCGCGCAGCGTCGTCTTCGACCGCGGGCTGGTCCGACGGACTCGGCGGTGACGGCGGCGGGGCCGTCTCGGTGCGGGCGCGACGTTTCGCGTCGAGCAACGAAGAGAAATCGCTCTCGGGCGGGGTCGGCGCGGGGGCCGGTCTGGCGACAGGGGGCGCCGGCGGGGCGGGTGTCGGCGTCCTGGCGCCGGGCTTGTTCAACGCGAGCACTGGCGGCGCCGGGGCAGGGCGCGGCGGCGCCTTCGGGGGACGGGCCTGCGGCGCCGGCTTCGGCGCCGGGACCACGGGTGCGGGTCGTGCCTGGGGAGTGGGGGACGGCTTCGGGGCGAGCGTGGGTGCCGGGGGCGGCGCCGGCGGCGGGCTTGGCTGCGGAGCGAGGCGCACCATCAGCGAACCACTCGACTTGCCCTTGTCCGGTCCCTCGGCTGACGGGAACAGGATCTCCGGACGCCACACCCACAGCACGGCGATGTGCACCAGCAGCGACAGCGCGATCGCCACCCAGATCGTGGGAATCGTGACGACGTCGTGTCGGGGTCTGGGATCGGTGAACCGATCGTGCATCGGTGAGTGCCTTACGAGTGGTGAGCAGCGGGAGAACAGGGTCCTGCCATTTCGGACCGACCCGACCTACCGCCGGTTCAGACGAAAAGCCCCGGCCTTCCCCCGGAACACCCGTCTCGTGCGCGTCAAGGCAACGCTTCGTAGCGGATTTCGACGACTTCGATCTGCGCCGCGCCTTCGGGTGTGTGCAGGTTGACCACGTCGCCCTCCCGCGCCTTCATCAGCGCGCGGGCGATCGGCGAGACCCACGACACGCGTCCGCGCGCCGGGTCGACCTCGTCCATGCCGACGATGCTCACGGTACGTTCGTGGCGTGCGGCATCGGCAATCGTGACCGTGGCGCCGAAGAACACCTGCTCGTGCTGCTGGCCCTGATGGTCGACGACCTCGACGATGTCGAGGCGCTTCATGAGATGGCGGATGCGCCGGTCGATCTCCCGCAGTCGCCGCTTGCCGTAGATGTAGTCGCCGTTTTCCGAGCGGTCGCCGTTCGACGCTGCCCACGCGACGGTGCGTGTGACCTCGGGTCGCTCGATGTCCACGAGATGTTTCAGCTCCGACTTGAGGCGCACGTAGCCGGCCGGCGTCATGTAGTTTTTCTGCGGGGCGGAGTGCGACGGCGTTGATCCATCGCGTGCCGGAGCGGGGCGCTCAGTCCGCCTCGTGGACATGGGCGACGCAGACCTTACCGCAGATAAGAGATGGGCGCGCGCCTGCTCAGCATGCGCAGCAGCCACCCGATCGCGGCGGCGGCGAGCAGGTGCTTCAGCGTGTGTCCGCTGACGATACCGCCAGTGAGCGCAAAGATCTGCTGGTCGAAATGCTCCCCGACTTTTGCCAGACCGTAGAGCAGCACGGCGACGACGAAGTCCGACCCGCGGGTGTAGCGCGCCGGAAAAAGCACCAGCACGAGCAGGATGACGAGCATCGAGCCGAACTGCACGGCGCCGTATGGGTTCAGATTCTCGATGCCGTGCGCGGCGCTCCAGCGCCAATACCAGACGCTCCAGACGCCGACCGCCACCAGCGGCACCAGCAGCCAGCGACCCGCCGTCGCGCTCACGCGCTCGCTCAACACGGCCGCGACGATGCCCATGAAGCCGATGGTCATGGGCAAACGGTCCCACGCGAGGCGCGGACTGTCGGGCGCGAGATGGTAGTAACCGGAGCCGCAGCACGTCAGCGCGGTACCGAGGAAGGCCACACCCCACGCCCAGCGCTCGGCCGAGTCGAGGAACGCATCGCGGCCGGACGCCTGCTTGCCGCGGACGACGAACACGACCCCCAGCACGCCGACCACCAGAAAAGCCAGGTTCGACGCCGTGTCGAGCGCGTTGGAAATGCCGAGCATCGCACGCCGATCGGCGAACTGGTGATACGACTCCGGCTGCGCATAGGGAGGAACGAGCCACGCGGCGAGTGCGATCGCAGCGACGGTCGCCCACAGGATCGCGATGCGCGCGCGGCGGCTCGCGAAGGACCCAGCGAGGGTGCCGGAGGTGCGGATGGAGTACACGACGAAGGAGTCCAGGGACGGCGACCCGGGATTATACCCGCCTCAAACCGCAGTGCCTCCGGCGGAGCGTTCGCGCTGTGCGCGGAAGGTGTTTACATCCGCGCCTCGCCTGACTAGCGGGCTGTTGAAAAACCCCTCGCGGCCGCGGTGCTGGCTTTCCGGGATGGCTCGCGCAACGTGGCGCCTCGGCACGTGCGCAGTGCAGCGAGCCGTAGCAGCGCCATCAATTTCAGCGTCGCGCGCCTTGCATCTTCAGCGACCCCAACACCGTGCTCATCGCGGCGCTCTTCGTCATCGGCGTCATCGCTTCCGATTTTATCGCTCCGCACCGCCGATGCAGTAGCTCATCCATGCGAACAATGCAAGCTGGCTGCGAGGTAACACATCGGACCCCCTAGTGCCGGTGCGCAGTGCCTTTCATCGCCGCGTAATGCTCGCGCAGCAGGTCGCGACCGAAATCACCGGTGAAGTCGCGCCACACCGTGTGGATGTGGTTACCGTCTCCTTGTGAGGCGTCGTACTCGATCAAAAACAGGGTTCCCTGCACGCGGTTAGTAGTGCGGCTGGCCACGCTCGGTCGCGCCTGCCCAGCCGAAGCGAACGTTCTCGATGCTGCTTTCACGCACGCGCGCCATGCGCGCCTCGGCTAACCCAGCTTCGTAGGTGCGTGCGTAAACTTGGATGAGCCTCAGGAGTTGCGCACGCTGCGCTTCGTTGAGGCGTGAAGCGGGAATGCCCACCGGCTGCAGCGGATCGACCTTCTCCGCGTTCTTCGTCACGATATCGCCATAGGGGCGCGTATCGAAGACCGCCTCCCGAAGCTGTGCCTCGTTGAGCAAGGCGAGCAACGCGCGTGCTTCGTCTTCCTCCGCGGCCAGCGTGCGAAGACCCTTGTGGGGGCCCTTCGCAACTGTGGCAGGATTGGCGCCGAAGAAGCTCGGCGTGTCCACCACCATGTGGTCGCCAGCGAGCGTGAAGTTGAGCGCCGAAACGCTCGCCGGCAGCGCCGGAGATCCCGGCCATCGCGGAAACCGTCCCCGGCTACTCGGGTGAGCTCTGGGTCGGGCTCTTCGCTCCGGCCGGCACACCGAAGGAGATCACGGCCAAGCTCAATGCCGAAGTCGTCAAAGCCCTCGCCACGCAGGACCTGCAGGAGAAAATGGCCGCGCAAGGCGCCGAGATCATCTCGGGCACCCCCGAACAGCTTGCGGCGATGTTGAAAGACGACTCGGTGCGGTGGGCGAAGATCGTGAAGGAATCCGGCGCCACCGTCGACTGAAGCGCCACCCGGAGGTCACGATGCATCCGCCTGTTCCGAGATCGCACCTGTTCGTGCCGGCCTACCGTCACGACCGCTCTTGGCGCAGCCGGGAGAGCAAGTGGGCGAGGACACTGCTCTCGGTCATGCCGTGCTAGCGTCGTTCGCCAGCTCCGTAGGTTCGATGCTTGAATCGATCAGCATCCTTCGAATAGTGAGGTCGCGCCCGTCGTGCTTGAGCGAGCGGGAGTTCGGCCAGTTGATGTCGAAGCTGCGAGTGCTCGGTCCGCGTGCCCCCGGGGTTGCGGGCAATGCTCACCTTGATGCCGACCTGCGTGACGCTCATGAGCGGCAGGGGAATTGCGCGCCCAACCTTCTCCGACAGATCGAAGATGGCCTGCTGCAGCTCATTGCATGTGCGGGATCAGACAAGACCGAGGTGGGTCTTCTGCGAAGCGTTAGCCGATGGCGGCAATTCAGAGCTTCCTTAGAAGTGAGACGCCAACCCCATCAAACAACGACCAGACTCTGCCACGTGTAACCGATCGCTGGTTCGCGGAGGGTCGATCCTCACGCCTCATTCGCGGCACCCTCCGAGCTCGCTAGGTGCTCGATCAGTTTGCGAGAGAAATTGCTCAGGCTCTCTGGTCGGCTGCATATCTTTAGGCGGCGGACTGCCCACGGCTCCTCCAGCGTTACGACTGCACACTTAGGCGACACAGCGCGCGAGATGAGCGATTTCGGGATGAGTCCTATCCCGGCACCTGAGGCGACCAGAGTCGCGATGGCCTCGAACCTCGAGACCTGTACGCGTATGTCAAGCTCATGGCCTAAAGCGGCTGCCTGGTTCACCATGAACCTATGAATAGCGGCCCCGCTTTGCAGGGAGATAAAAGGGGCGGAGACGCAGGTAGCAAACCGAGTCGATGTAGTGCGCGAGAGCGGGCTTTCGTGTGGAACCAGCAATACCAGCCTGTCCTCCCGGTACGGATGATAAGCCAATCCAGGAAGATCGAACTCCCAGGCTCCAATCCCGATTTCCGCGCGCCCGGCGGCAACCGCCGCGACGATGTCGTAGCTGAGGTGCTCTTCGAGCGAGATGCGAACGTTTGGGTACCTAAGAAAGAACCTCGACAGATCCTCCGGTAAGAATGAGCTGATCGCATTGTTGTTAGCGAACATGCGGATGCTTCCTTTGACGCCTCTTACGTACGGCATAAGGTCAGCATGCATTTGCTCAAGCTGAGTCAGACACCGGCGCGCGTGATCCGCCACGACGCGACCGGGTCCCGTTAATGTCACACCGCGCGCTTTCCGTTCGAAAAGCGCGCAACCGAGCGTTTCTTCAAGATTGCGGATCCTGAGGCTTGCTGACGACGGCGCGATATGCGATCGCTCCGCACCGCGCGAGAGATTCTGTGCTTCGGCGACAGCCAGAAAGACCCGAAGATCCACCAGATCGTAGCGCATACCGTTCTAATCCTTCTAACGCTGCCTTCAGTATATCTCACTTCCAATATGCCACCCTCGTCGCTATCCTGCCGCCAACAAATTCTGTAACCGCAACGATTGCGCCGCATACGGAGGGGAACGAATGATTGAAGAGATCAGCCAGCGCCCGAGCATCAAAACGTCGACCGGTAAACCCCTGGACGGCGTGCTCGTTGTCTCGATCGAACAGGCATTGGCGGCACCGCTGTGCACCTGCAGATTGGCAGATGCCGCTGCGCGCGTCATCAAGGTAGAACGCCCGGAAAGTGACTTCGCCCGTGGATATGACGCCGCCGCGAACGGAGAATCGTCCTACTTCGTGTGGACCAATCGCGGCAAGGAGTCGCTGGTGCTCGACTACAAGCAACCCGAGGACGCGGCGCTCCTGCATTGCATTCTGTACAGAGCCGATGTATTCGTTCAAAACTTGGCACCGGGTGCGATCGAGCGGGCCGGATTTGGCAGCGCTGCCTTGCGCGAAAGATATCCGCGCCTCATTACCTGCAACATCAGCCGCTACGGCACTGACAACGCCGCACGCGACTTGAAGGCTTACGACCTTCTCGTCCAGTGCGAGAGCGGATTGGTGGGTGTGAGCGGTGCTCCGGGCGCGCCTGGACGTATCGGTGTATCCATTTGCGATATCGGGGCCGGGATGAACGCGACCATAGGCGTGCTCGCGGCTCTCGCACAACGCCAAAGGACCGGCCGCGGAAGCGCGATCTCGATATCCCTGTTCGACGGAGCAGCCGACTGGATGGCCGTCCCGTACGTGCATGCGCGCTACGGCAAGGGAGCACCCAAGCCTGCGGGGCTGAAACATCCTTCCATCGCGCCGTATGGCGCCTACGCCACCAGCGACGGTAGCGCCGTGGTGATCAGCATCCAGAATGAAAGGGAATGGAAGCAGTTCTGCGACACGTTCCTCCAGCGCCCGGAACTAGCCAGCGACCAGCGCTTCTCCAACAACAATCAGCGGGTTCAGAACCGGGTAGAACTGGACAACCTGATCGGGGCGGCATTCGGGCAGCTGAAGTTGAGCGATGCGCTGGCACGCCTGCATCGGGCCACCACGGCCTACGGGCAAGTACGGTCAGTTGCCGAGTTTTCCGAGCATCCCGCTCTGCGCACCTGGCCGATGGAAGTAAACAAAAAGACGCTCGATCTGGTTGCCCCGCCGGTGCGCGCCGAGTGGGACGAGTTGCGCTTTCCTGCGGCGCCGCGCGTGGGTGAGCACACCGACGCCATCCGGCGCGAGTTTGCCGCCGCCGAACGATCGGCCCTCAGAGCGCATGACGTTTACTGACACAGTGCAAAACCTAGTGTTCAACCTCTGTCGAAGGATAAATCGCAAATGAGCAATCTCGACCTCGACCATCTCCGCACTTGGCTCGGAAAGTCGCGAACGGACGAAGACGTCATCCTCGCCCGCCATGCTCGGCTGATGGCGGCCACGGTGGACTACTCGACACCGAACCGCATCCAAGACGGTGAACCGCTGCCGCCGCTCTGGCACTGGATTTATTTTCTGGAAGCGCTGCCCCAACGTGAGCTTGGACGTGATGGCCACCCAGCGCGTGGAGGTTTTCTGCCACCCGTACCGTTGTCCAACCGCATGTGGGCCGGCGGCCGCCTATCTTTGTCGGAACCCGTTTCCATCGGTTCAACCGTTCGCAAGGAATCTTCGATCCTCAAGGTCGACCACAAACGGGGGCGCAGCGGGGATCTGGTATTCGTCACAGTGTTGCACGAGTTGAAGTCTCAGCACGGCAAGTTGCTCGTGCGCGAGGAGCACGACATCGTCTACCGGGAACCGACCCCGCCCAACAACACCTCCGTTGCGCCGCCGGATGATGCCCCGGTTGCTCAGTTCACCAAGACCTACACTCCGACCTCGACCACGCTCTTCCGCTATTCCGCGCTGACTTTCAACGGTCACCGCATTCACTACGACTCCGACTACTGTCGCAACGTGGAAGGGTACGACAACCTGGTGATTCACGGTCCCCTGAACGCGACCATGCTCGCTAACTATGCCGAAGAGGTGACGGGAGGGCGGGTGCAGCAGTTCAGTTATCGCGGCCTGGCACCGGCGATTCTCGGTGCAACACTTGCGCTCAACGCCGCCGTTGAATCCGAGCGTGTAGCACTGTGGCTCACATTGCCCAACGGCGTGGTGAGCATGAAGGCAGAAGCAACCATCGCGTGATGCGGCGCCATTCGCCACACACGGCAGCAGATCCAATAGACCTTTGCCGCAGGAGGCTCTCATGCAGCTGCATTGTTCCAAGGATCACCCTGGTCAGGTGAATTACGGTTCCGCCGGTTCAGGCAGCATCTTTCACTTAGCGGGGGCGATGCTTGCCGATCAGGCCGGTATCGACATGAACCATGTGCCGTACAAGGGCGCGGCGGCCGCGCTCACAGACCTAATTGGCGGGCAGATTCAACTTATGATATCTACGATCCCGACTGCGCTGCCGTACATCAAGTCCGGCAAGCTGCGCGCGAGTCCGGCTATCCGCACATGACCGTGGACTCCTGGTTTGCGCTTTTTGCTCCCAAGGGTACTCCGGCTGGCACGGTCAGCAAGATCGGCAACGCGGTCAAGAGTGCGTTGGAGGCGAACGAAGTTCGCAAGAAGATGGAAGAGCAGGGTGCCGAGCCTGTAGCATCGTCTCCTGCAGAGCTTGCCAAAATTCTTTCCGCAGACTTGGCAACCTGAAAAATCGTTGTCGATAAGGCCAAGGTTTCGATCGAGTAATTCACCGCAGGGATAGTGTCCCACCTGTAAGCCGGAAGGATGTTTTCGGATGAATACCCCCGCTCCCCGCTCGTATCTCTTCGTGCCAGCCCACCGTCCCGACCGCTACGCGAAGGCGTGCGCCGCGGGCGCCGATGCGGTGATCGTGGACCTCGAGGACGCGGTTCCCGCTGACACCAAGGATGAGGCGCGGCGCGCGCTCGGTGCATGGCTGCCCGCGGCGCCAAAGGTGCTGGTGCGCATCAACGCGGTCGACACGCCATGGTTCGGCGCCGACCTGGAGCTGTGCCGTTTCGACGCGGTAGCCGCCGTGGTGCTCGCGAAGGCGGAGCGGCCGCAGGATATCGAGCACGTGTCGCGGCATACCGGCAAGCCGGTAGTGGCGCAGATCGAAAGCGCACACGGCATCGCGAACGTCATCGCCATTGCCGAAGCCCGCGGCACGCAACGGCTTGCCTTCGGCGCAATCGACCTCGCGCTGGATCTCGGCATGGTCGAGGAGCCGGATGTCCTGATGCCCCTTCGACTCCAGCTCGCTCTGGCATCGCGCCTCAGCAAGCTCCCCGCGCCCATCGACGGCGTGACCACCGCGATCGACGATGTCGAGCTGACGACGGAAGACACGCGACGGGCGAAGCGCCTCGGCTTTGGCGCGAAACTGTGCATCCATCCGAAGCAGGTGAAGGTCGTCCATCGAGCCTTCGCGCCCAGTCCCGAGGAAGTCGCTTGGGCGCGGCGCGTGATGGAGGCCGCGCAGCAATCGGGCGGCGCGGCGGTCGCGGTCGATGGGCGGATGATCGACACCCCAGTCATCGGCATCGCCGAGCAGATCCTGCGCGATGCCGAGCGCTGACTCGGCTGCCGACGACAGAGGAGAACCACGTGAAAAACGCCGTCGGCAGAGAGATACCTGAGCGCATTGACGGTTACCGCGCGATCAAACCCTTCACCGGTGCGTTCGCCAACCTGGGCCTGGTGAGGCGCGCGTCCGCCGTGCTGCGCAGCGCCGTGCCGCACCAGAGCAAGCTCCTTCCCGCCTCGCGGCCGTGATTCAGGCGTGCGGCCTCGAGGACGGCGCGACGATCTCGTTCCATCATCACCTGCGCAACGGCGACCACGTGCTCAACATGGTGGTGGCCGAGCTTGCCAGGCTGGGGCTCAGGGACATCACGATCGCACCGAGTTCGCTCTTCCCAGTGCACGCGCAGCTGATCGAGCATTTGGGTAGCGGTGTCGTCACCGGCCTGCACACCACCTATATCGCCGGCCCGGTGGGGGGGCGATCGCACGGGGCGCGCTCGCACGGCCCGCCATCATGTACACGCATGGTGGTCGCGCCCGGGCGATCGAGGCCGGCGATCTGCACATCGACGTCGCCTTTGTCGCCGCGCCGACCGCCGATACCTACGGCAACATCAACGGCGTCGGCGGCGTCTCGGCGTGCGGCACGCTCGGCTACGCGGACACCGATGTGCGCTATGCGGATTGGGTGGTCGCGCTGACCGACAACCTGGTGCGCTACCCGGCCTGTCCCATCGACATCACCCAGGACCAGGTCGATCTCGTGGTGAAGGTGGATTCGATCGGCGATCCGAAGGGCATCGTCTCGGGGATCACCCGCGCGACGACCGATCCGGTCGGCTTGCAGATCGCGCACATGGCCACGCGGGTGATCGAGGCTTCGGGGCTGCTCGGGGAAGAGTTCTCGTTTCAGACCGGCGCAGGCGGCATCTCGCTGGCGGTCGCCGACTCGCTCAAGGAAACGATGTACCTCAGGAACGTACAGGGCAGCTTCGCGGCGGGCGGTATCACCGGCTACATCGTGGACATGCTGGAGACGGGGCTCTTCCGCGCGCTCTTCGACGTGCAGTGCTTCGATCTGCGGGCGGTCGACTCGTATCGGCGCAACCCGGCCCATCAGGCGATGACGGCCTCGATGTACGGCAATCCCCACAACCGGGGTGCGGTCGTCAACCGGCTCGGTGCGATGATCCTCGGTGCGGCCGAGGTCGACCTCGACTTCAACGTGAATGTCACCACGGGCACCGACGGGCTGATCCTAGGCGGGTCCGGCGGACACGCGGACTGCGCGGCGGGCGCCAAGCTCGCACTGGTAACGACACGTCTCAATGCAGGCGGCTATGCGAAGGTGGTCGAGCAGGTGACGGCCGTCACCACGCCTGGCGAGACGGTGGATGCAGTGGTGACGGACGCGGGCGTAGCGGTCAATCCGAAGCGCGACGACCTGCGCGACCGCCTGCTCGCAGCAGGGTTGCCCGTCGTGCCAATCGACGCGTTGCGGGAACAGGCTGCGCAACAAGCCGACAAGGTGGCAAGACGACCTCCCGCTGGCCGCGTCGTCGCGGCGGTCGAATACCGCGACGGCACCATGATCGACGTGGTCAGGGAGGTGTCGTAGGCTGGGCCGTAAGGGGACGACGACCTGCGCAGGAGCCCGGCATCCTGCCGCGCCTCGCCGCGTCCCCGTGCTATGCTGAACCAATGAAGGGCGCCCCACCTCGTCTCGCGACGCGGCTCGCTGGCATCGAGCCGTTCCATGTCATGGCGCTCCTCGCGCGGGCGAGGGAGCTGGAGGCGCAGGGTCGATCGATCATCCACATGGAAATCGGCGAGCCGGACTTCGAGACGCCGCAGCCGATCGTCGACGCAGCGCTAAAGGCGGTCGCCGTGGGCGACATGCATTACCTGCCCGCATTGGGTATGCCGGCGCTGCGCCAAACCATCGCCCGTCACTACGGCGAACGCTACGGGGTGGACGTGAGCCCGTCGCGCATCGTCGTGACGCCGGGCGCCTCCGGCGCGCTGCTGCTCGCGGTCGCGGCGCTGGTCGATCCCGGCAGGCGCGTGTTGATGACCGACCCGACCTACCCCTGCAATCGCCATTTCGTACGCATGATGGGCGGCGAGGCCGTATGCGTGCCGGTCGATGCCGAGGCGCGCTACCAGCTCACCGCGCAGCGCGTCGGCGCTCATTGGGACGCGCAGACGGTTGCCGTGATGATCGCATCGCCGGCGAATCCCACCGGAACGCTGATCGATCAGGACGTCCTCGCGGAGACCGCCGCCGAGGTGCGCGCGCGTTACGGCGCACTGATCGTGGACGAGATCTACCACGGACTCACTTACGAGGTCGAAGCGCGGACGGCGCTGGAGTTGGGCGACGACGTGTTCGTGATCAACAGCTTTTCGAAGTACTTCGGCATGACCGGGTGGCGGCTCGGCTGGATGGTTGCGCCGGAATCCTTCGTCCCGGCGATCGAACGCCTGGCCCAGAACATCTTTCTGGCCGCCTCGACCCCCGCGCAGCACGCGGCCCTCGCGGCGTTCACCCCGGCAACGCGGGAGATCCTCGAGGCGCGGCGACGGGCGTTTCGGGCGCGGCGCGACTATCTCGTGCCGGCACTCGCCGCGCTCGGCTTCGAGATCGCGGTGATGCCCGAGGGCGCCTTCTACGTGTATGCGTGCTGCGAGCGGTTCGGCCGCGACAGCCACACATTGACGAACGATCTGCTCGAGCATGCCGGGGTCGCGATCACGCCGGGCATCGACTTCGGCGAGCACCGCGCCGGCCGGCACGTGCGCTTCGCGTACACCACGTCTCTCGACAACCTGCGGGAAGGCGTGCGCCGGCTGCGCGGCTTTCTCGGCGATCGCTGATGCGGCGAGCTCAC
>JAEUMX010000161.1 GCA_016791285.1 Burkholderiales bacterium | reverse complement strand
CAGCCAGTGATCATCGGCGGCAGCATGGGTACGGGTTCATACGTGCTGGCCGGAACCGCGCAGAGCGAGCGGATCGCCTTCTCCTCGGCAAGCCACGGCGCCGGCCGCGCCATGAGCCGCACCGCGGCGCTGAAGCGCTGGAACGGACGCGAGTTGATCGACAGCCTGCGAGCGGACGGGATTCTGATCCGCACGCAGTCGCTGCGCGGGGCCGCCGAAGAAGCCCCGGGCGCCTACAAGGACGTGGACGCAGTTGCGGCAGCGACGGAGCAGGCCGGTCTGGCGAAGCGGGTCGCGTTCCTGCGACCGAAGGTGTGTGTCAAGGGCTGACAGCGTGGAGTGAACGCGCTGCGCGCGACCTTTTCACCCCTTCACGCCTTCACTCGTTCACGCCTTTGGCGGTCCTCATCCGCTTGAGCGCCCCACGCCGCTGTTTCGCTTCGAGCCGTCGTTTCCGCGAAGCCCGGGTCGGGCGGGTGGCGATGCGCCGCCGGGGCGCTTCGAGCGACTGACGGATCAGCGTCAACAGTCGCTCCAGGGCATCCTCTCGATTGCGCGCCTGCGTGCGGAACCGCTGCGCCTGGATCACCAGGACGCCGTCCTCGGTCATGCGGCGTCCGGCCAGGCGCCGCAGCCTGACCTTGACGTCATCCGCCAGGGCAGCGGACCGGCCGACGTCGAAGCGAAGCTCCACGGCGGTAGCGACCTTGTTGACGTTCTGGCCGCCAGGACCGGAGGCGCGGACGAACCTCGCCTCGATCTCCGAGCGATCGATGACGAACCCCGGTGCAACGACGAGTTTGTCGGCGGCCGGAGGGGGAGGGAAAGGGCTACCGGGATCGGGTTCAGTCACCTTGATCCCGGCAGAAGAGCGTCAGGCGGGGACGGTGGGCGTGACCTGTCGCTCGAGAAAGGCGATGTGGTCCTTGATGTACAGCTTTCGTTTCTTGAGCCGGCGCAGTTGCAGTTCATCCTGGCCGGAGGCGACGGCGAGGCGGTTGATGATGTCGTCCAGGTCCTTGTGCTCGATCTTGAGCGCCTGGAGCTTTTCGTGAATGGCTTCGAGCTCTGCGGTGTCCATGTGCATGGCGGCCCTCGTTGTAACGTCTACGCGAACTATAGCAAAAGACGCACTGCCGCGCGCCTCCCCTCAAGTACTTGATTGAACTGTGTGTTCTTGTGTCGACTTGGCGAGAGTGGCGCCGCTGCCACAGGCTGCCGCGCGGCGCGAACCCTTGCTATCATGCGCCCCTCGGCAACCATCCCCGACCTTCCAGCGATAACATTATGATGCGCCTTACTCGTCACGCCACACAAGCTCTGGTCGGTAGCGTCTTCCTGTTCTGGCTGAGCGCCTGCGCCACCCCGAGCTATCAGAACTGGACCCCGCAGGGTTGGAATCCCCCGCCCGGTGTGGCGCTTCCGATACCGGCGCGGGTTGCCGTCGAACCCGACCCCAGCATGCCGCAGATGCAGATGCGTTCGGCCTGGTGGAGCTACCCCGACGCGCAGCTGATGCAGCAGGCGGGGCTCAACATCTTCCACCGACTGTTCTCGG
>JAEUMX010000112.1 GCA_016791285.1 Burkholderiales bacterium | reverse complement strand
GGCGCCGGAACGCGGCGGCGAGCCTCGCGGACGGCAAGGCGCGTCGCGGCCATCCAGTCCTCCCAGCGCACGTCGGTCAAGCCCGCCGGCACGGTGCCGTGCGCCGGCAGGCGCAGGCCGATGGCGACGTAACCGTGGTCGCGATAGAGCTTGGCGACATGGCGCAGGCTGTAGGGTGAATCGGTCAGCCCGTGCAGCAGGACGACCACGCCGACCGGGGTGCCCGTGGGTTCCAGTACGTAGGAGCGATTCCAGTCCTGCGCGAAGCGTTCCGCGTAGACGGGGCTTTGCTCGAAGTAGCGATTGATCGGCGCGCGCTCGTCCGGCGCGAGCTTCTGAGTCACCTCCTTGCGCACGCTCTCGAAGATCTGCGCTTCCTGCGCCAGATAGCGCGACCAGTCGGCCCGGTCGAGCTCGTCCGCGCGCAACTCGGTGGGCACGAAGGTGTGCCACGGCTGCAGCGGCGGACCGCTCAGCGCCCGGTACGAGCGCATCGCGAGGAAAGCGGCGATGGCGAGGGCGATCGCGATGAGGATCCACTTGAGGGTGCGCTTCATTGCTGTTTTCATTCTCTTGCCTGAACGGGGAAGCAGCGCTTGCGGCGCTTATCGGGTCGACACGGGGGTGGCCGCACGCGCAGCCAGCCAGGCATCGGCAACCGGCGACCAAGGCAGGTTTATGCCTTCGCGGGCCGTGCGCGTCTGGATGCGGGACACCGCGGCACTTTCGACCGCGTACTTGCCGTCGAACAAGAGCTGCAGCATGCGCTCGACCTGCGCGGGCGACACGTCCTCGCGCGTGACGAGGAGCGCGGTCGCAGCCAGTGTGGGGATGGGTGCGGTCTGCCCGGCGTACGTCTCCGGTGGCATGGTGATGGGCACCAGACCCGACGCGATGAGCTCACGCGAGGGTCCGATGGGAACCCAGGCCAGCGGCGTCGAAGCGGCCAGGCGCTGCAACGCAGGGGCCGGTGCATGCAGAGTGATGAAGAAAGCGTCGATCCGATCCTCCGCGAGTGCCCGCGTCGTCTCGACCAGCGGATCGGCGAGCGTGGCCGCGAGCATGTCCTCGGTAACACCGTTCGCGGTCAGTATCGCCAGCGCGTTGGCGCGCGTGCCGGAACCGATCGGCCCGAGACCGACGCGCCGGCCCTTGAGGTCGCTCACGCTCGAGATGCCGGACTTTGCCTTGGTCACGAGTTGAATGGTCTCGGGGAAAAGGCTTGCCACCGCACGCAGCTCGCGTTGCGGCGCGCCGGCGAAGCGGCCGCTCCCGGCATAGGCCGCCGCGGCGATGTCGTTTTGCACCAGCGCGAACTGAGCGCGGTTGTCGGCGAGCAGCCGGATGTTGCCGACGCTGCCTTCGCTCGACAGCGTGGCGAGCGAGATGCCGGCGGCCGTGGCGCGCGCGTCGAGTGCAGCCAGCGTCTCTTCGTAGGCCCCGCCGGGCGGGCCGCCGGCGACCGCAATCTCGTCGGCCTTCTGTTGCAGGCGCAGGCGCGCCGCGCGCTCCGCGCGCTGAAACTCTTCGACCAGGATGGCTTCGCGGTCGCCTTCCGCAAGGCCGGGCGCGCGCGGCAGCGTCAAGAGTTTGCCTAACTTCGCATACTCGGTCTGTACCGGTGAAGGCGGGGGCATCTCGTGCGGCTGCTGCCGCACGGAAGAGACGAGGGCTGCCGCGGGCACCTCTGCCGCAGTTGCAGCGGGCGGTGGCGCCAGCGCTACCAGTGTCCACCGATCGCCCTGCTTCTGGAAGGCAGCGCTGCCGTAGACACCCAGGGTATCGCCGTCACGGTTACCGCCTTCCTTCAAGCCGATCACGCCCTTCGGTCCGGCCCCCAGCAACGCCGCCAGCGAAGAGACGCTGTGCGCGTTCCAGTTCGTGAAATCGTAATCGCGGTCGAATTCGAGTTCGGCATTGAAATACTGGAGGCGGCCGTCGCGGCCGCTCAACGCCGCGGTGCCCGCGGGCACCAGCGATTTGACCGTCAGCACGCGTCCCCCCAGCGCGGCATCGAGCTGTGCCTGCAGCGCCTCGCGCACGTCGGTGGCGTCGGGTCCACGGCTGCATCCGGCGGCCAGCAGCAGCGCGGCCGTGACCGCGAGCAGCGCGCATGCACGGGTGATCCGCATTACCAGCCGAACCATGGCAGCGACAGGAATCCCTGGATGGTCAGCGCGTTCGCGATGTCGATCAGGAATGCGCCCATGATCGGGATCAACAGGAATGCGAGGTGCGAATGGCCGTGACGGTCGGCCACGGCCTGGACGTTCACCATCGCCGTGGCCGTGGAACCCATCCCGAATCCCAGGTGGCCCGTGGCGAGCAGTACCGCGTCGTAATTGCGGCCCATGAAGCGGAAGGTGACGAACGTCGCGTACGCGAGGAGCGCGGCGGTCTGCGTGAGCAGGATCACCAGCATCGGTCCGGCGAGATCGACGAGCTCCCACAGCTTGAGCGTCATGATGATCATGGCGAGGAAAAGCGAAAGGGCGAGCGCGCCGATCAGCTCCAGCGCCTGATCGTTGACGCGATAGAGTCCCGACAGGGACAGCACGTTGCGCAGCACGACACCGACCAGCAGCGCCCAGATGAAGGTGGGCAGCGTAAAGGCGCCCTGGCCCAGCCAGCGGTAGAGCATAAAGCCCAGCGCCATCGAGACGAAAACGAGGAGCAAGGTCTCGATCAGCTCGAAGGCCGTGAGCGCGGCGGCCGGTGGCGTCTCGGGGATCGGGGTTGCCGCAGCCGCGGGTGCAGTATCGCCCGGGCCGCGCACGCCGTAGCGGCGCATGAGCCACGCGGCGAACGGTCCGCCGAACAGCCCCCCTGCGACGAGACCATAGGTGGCCGCCGCGATGCCGAGCTCGATCGCCCCCTGCAGGTTGCGCTCCTCGATGAACTTCTGACCCCAGGCCGCGGCAGTGCCGTGTCCGCCCGAGAGCGTGATCGAACCGGCGAGCAGGCCATTCGCGGGATGCAGGTCGAATCCCGTCGCCAGGCCGACGCCGATCGCGTTCTGCATGAAAAGCGCGCCGACCACGATGACGAAGAAGACGAGCAGCAGCCTGCCGCCCTTGGCAAGCGAGCGCGCATCGGCGGACAGCCCAACCGTCGTGAAGAACATGACATTGAGCGGACTCAACAACGCGGGGTCGAACTCGACTTTCACGTCGCCGACACCCCGTGCGATCGTGATGATGACCGCGAAGAGCATGCCGCCGACGACTGCGTCCGGGATGCTGTAGTTCGCGAGAAACGCGACGCGCCGCGTGAGCGCGCGACCCAGCACCAGCGCCGCCGAAGCGAGCGCGAGCGTGGTGAAGATGTCGATGCTGAACTGCACGCTTCAGGCGGACCGCGCCGACCGCGCAGAGGGGGGCGGCGGCGGGAAGGTGGGGCGCGTCTTCATTCGAACGAGCTTTGCCATGGCGCTGATCGGTGTCGTTGTCGGCGCCGCACATCATAGCCAAATTCGGCGCGGGCGTCGCTCGCTGCGCCGCTCTTGCGATCGGTTATAATGCGCCGCCGCTTCGCTGGCCACGTGCAGACAGCGCGCTCGACGGAGAAACCCGCATGAGGTTGGTCTACATCGCGCTGATCGTCGTGTTCACGGCGATCGTCGCCCTCTTCAAGTTCCAGAATCTCGAGACGGTGACGCTCACGCTGCTGACCGCCCGGTTCACCCTGCCGATCTCCGTGCTGGTGTTCCTCGTCTACGTGCTCGGCATGCTGACCGGGGGCTCGCTGCTCGCGCTGCTGCGCACGTGGGTGCAGCGGGGAAGTCAGGGCCGGAGGCGGTAGCATCCGTGATTCTCCACTCATTTCGTAACCTCGCGGGAGGGCGCGGCGCATGATCGGACTCATCGGTATCCTGGTCGCACTCGGCGTTCTGATCTGGCTCTCGTTCCGCGGCTGGAGCGTGCTGATTCTGGCGCCGGGTGCCGCCCTGATCGCCGCCCTGGCCGCGGGCGAGCCGCTGCTCGCACACTGGACGCTGACCTTCATGCGCGCCGCTGCCGGTTTCATCGCGCAGTTCTTCCCGCTGTTCCTGCTCGGCGCGCTGTTCGGCAAGCTCATGAACGACAGCGGATCGGTCAAGGCGATCGCACACTTCATGACCGACAAGCTCGGGCAACAGCGCGCGGTGCTGGCAGTGGTACTGGCCGGCGCGCTCGTGACCTACGGTGGCGTGAGCCTCTTCGTCGCCGTCTTCGTGCTGGCGCCGATGGCGCAGGCGCTGTTCCGCGCCGCGGACATCCCGAACCGGCTGGTGCCGGTTGCGATCATGCTCGGCACGGCGACCTTCACGATGACCGCGCTGCCCGGCACACCGGCCATCCAGAACGCGATTCCGATGCCATTTTTTGGCACCACGCCGTTCGCCGCACCCGGGCTCGGCATCATCGCGGCGGCCATCATGCTCGGATTCGGCCTGTGGTGGATCGGTCGGCGCGAGGCGGCCGCGCGCCGTGCCGGGGAAGGTTTCCAAGGCCCGCGCAAGGTGGCGGAAGCGGCGGCCGAAGATCTCGTCGTGCGCGAGCGCGCGACCACCGCGGGCACGTTCGATCCCGCCGAGGTGCGGCACGGTCATGCGAGCGTGGACGAGCCCGGCGCATTCGTGGCGATGCTCCCGCTCATCGTGGTCGTGGTCGTGAATCTGCTGATGTCGATGTTCGTGCTCCCGCGAGTCGACACGAGCTTCCTGGCGGAGGCGCGCTGGGGCGAGACGCCACTGGCGGCGGTGAGCGGCGTGTGGTCGGTGATCGTCGGTCTCACGTCCGCCATCGTCGTCCTCGTCGTGTTCAACCGCAGGCGCCTTCCCGCGCTGCGCGACACATTCGATGCGGGCGTCAACGGCTCCGGGCTGCCTGTCCTGAGCGTGGCGAGTCTCGTCGGTTTCGGGGCGGTGGTCGCCGCGATGCCGGCCTTCGCACTGGTGCGCGACTGGGTGCTCTCGATCGAAGGCGGCCCGCTGGTGTCGCTCGCGGTCGCGACGGCGGTTCTCTCCTCGCTCACCGGTTCGGCGTCGGGCGGGATGAGCATCGCGCTCGATGCGCTCGCTCCCACGTACCTGGAGATGGCAGCCGCGGTGGGGCTCGATTCCGGGGCGCTGCATCGGGTCGCGGCATTGAGCGCGGGCACGCTCGACACCCTGCCGCACAACGGCGCCGTCATCACCATGCTCGCCGTGTGCGGATCGACGCACAAGGAGAGCTACGGCGACATCGTCATGGCCGGCATCGTCGGTCCCCTCATCGGGCTCGTCGCCGTGATCGTGCTCGGTTCGATGTTCGGCTCGTTCTGATTCGGCGAAGTCTCCAGCGGCTTTTCGTCGTCGGCCGTTCGCTGTTGCGTGGTGGTGGCGCCGGGGATACCGTAGGCGCCGCCCACCGCGCGCTCCGCCAGCGCCGCATAGCTCGCCAGCAGGCGGTCGTAGCGCTCCCAGTGATTGTCGCGCAATGGCTCGGGCATGCCGGTCCCGGGACGGGTGAGTTCCTGGTAGTACAGGGCGAGCGCTTCCTCGGCGCGGTCGGTCGCGCGCTCCACCCGCCAGTGCGCCGGCCCTCTCCATAGCAGCACCGCGACTGCGATGCCGATCGCCGCTCCGACCGGTCCGGCGACGGCCATGGTCCCGCCGCTCGCCACGGACACGCCGAAGGCTCCGCCTGCGAACCCGCCCACGATGCCGGCCAGCACCGAAGAGCGAGGCCGTGCCGGGGGCGTGATCGCATCGTCGAGGCTCTGTCGCGTCTGCGTCTCCAGCTTCTGCAAGCGCGCCTGGGCCGCGTCGGCATCGAGGATCGCGCAGTCGATGCGGGCGCGCGTCTCCCGCGGCAAAGGGTCCTCGTTGCGCGCGCCGTCGAGGGTGGCGAACGCGCGCGTGAGCGCGCTGCGTCCGTCCTCGAGCGCGAACTGCCGCGCACGCACGAGCTCGCGTGATGCGGCCGCGTTGGCGTAGGCGAGATGGACGAGATAGGCGAGGACGACCACGGCGAAGGCCGCCACGTAGGAGATGATCTGCGGTATCGGCCGGCTCAGATCCAGGTAGGGCGAGAGCGCGAGCCAGAAGGTCGCGACGAATGCGCTCAGCACGACAGCGAACGAGACGCCGGTGCGCAAGGTCGCCTTGTCCTTGAGCTTGCGCTCGGTGCGGCGCACGGCGATCTCGAGCGCATCCGCCTGCTTGATCAGCGCGACGAAGCGATCCTCTTCCTGCGCCGTGCTGGTCTGCGAGTATGCGAGCGTGGTGGGACTCATGGTTCGATTACCTTGTCTTGGTGTAATGGGGACGGTCTTCGGCTCGCGCCGACGGTGAGCGGGCGAACACGAGTGGGCGATGCGTTCGTTCCGGGCTCGCACGATCCGGTGCGAGCACCGGTCGGCGTTGCATCCATCGCGTGACGAGTCGCGTATCGATCTATCGAGACCAGGTGTTTACCGGGGCGGACACGCTGCGCAGCCGAGCCTTGGCACTATAGCACCGCTGCGGTGCGACGCACGCGCCAGGAGGGTCGTACGCGACCCGCGCGCGGCTGCCAGATTGGGCACGCGGATTGCTGAACTTGGTCGCGTAGAGCCAAGTGGAGGCAGTCATGGATACAGGGGCCACCGGAAGCATGACCGACACCGACGCGTTGTCACGCTCGCTGCGCTGCGCCGATCTCTATGTCGAATCCCATTTCCATCGCGGTGGCGGAGGCTGCAGCGAAGGCAACGCGGGACTCGGGTTCCGCCCCGCTTTCCGCGACGCCGATACCGGGCGTGTCTACGCATCGTGCTTCGGTGACGGCAGGCCGGCGCCGGTGCACCTCTACGACGGTCTGCCGGACGATGTGGTCATCGAACGCACGACCTACGGACACGTTACCGCGGTCAAGCGTTCCCTCGTCTCCGGCTTCGTACGCTGCGGGCGGTTCTACACGCGGGAGGAGGCGGCTGCCGCCGTCCGCGATACGATGCCCGCCGCCGCCTGATGCGTCCCCCGCGGCGAGCGCCGCTTCTCCGGCGCTGCACGTCGTCCGTGATAGATTCTTGAAGCTTCCGTGAGCGGACCGTGACCCGCACGGTTCAGACTTGCGCTCGATGGGTCATCCGGACCTCGAGCCAAGGATGTCGGAAGGTGCGCATTCTCCTACAACGTGTGGCAGATCTCACACTGCCGGGCGCATCGCCGCAGGGCTCGTCTGGCATGGTAAGCGGCGTGACGCGAGTGGCGCAGTGGGCCATGAACGGGTCGTTCTGGCTCGTGCTGTTGTTGATGCCCGGGTCGTTCCTGGTGTTGCCCGCGCTCATTTGGTGGAAGCACCGACGGTCCCGGTGACCGCCGGGTGGCCGGCGGTAAGGCAAGAAGCTATTCTTGACGGGCGGTTGAGGGACCGCACGGGAGGTAGCATGCAACGCAACGTGCTCGTGATCGAAGACCAGCAGGACATCGCCGAACTGGTCGAGCTTCATCTCAAGGATCTCAACTGCCGCGCCAAGCTTGCGTTCGACGGCATCGCGGGACTGGCCGAGGCCGAGTCCGGTCAGTACGACCTCATCATCCTCGATCTCATGCTGCCCGGCATGGACGGCCTCGAGGTGTGCAAGCGCGTGCGGGCCAGGTCGCGCTACACGCCGATACTCATGCTGACCTCGAAGTCGTCCGAGCTCGATCGCGTGCTCGGGCTGGAACTGGGGGCGGACGACTACCTGACCAAGCCGTTCAGCGTGATGGAACTGGTGGCGCGGGTGAAGGCCATCTTCCGGCGCTGCGATGCGCTCGCCCCGGGCAGCAGCAGCGAGGCACCGAAGACGATCCGCGCCGGCGCGCTCGAGATCGATCCGGACCGGCGCGTGGCGATGCTGGCGGGCCGGCCGGTCGAGCTCACGGCGAAGGAGTTCGACCTGCTCGTGCACTTCGCGCGCAACCCTGGGCGCGTGTACAGCCGCGGACAGCTGCTCGACGCCGTGTGGGGTTACAGCCACAGCGGCTACGAGCACACGGTGAATTCCCACATCAATCGCCTGCGCACGAAGATCGAGGCCGATCCCGCGAAGCCGCGCTACATTCTCACGGTCTGGAGCGTGGGCTACAAATTCAACGAAGACCCGGGCGGCTGAACCGACCGCGATGCGGCTCAACTCGCTCTACGCGAAGCTCGCACTCGCACTGGTCGCTCTCTTTGCAGTGCTGGGCGTGCTGTTTTTCGTGATCATGCGGTACTCGCTCGCAGAGTACCGCGACGCCGTCAGCCAGGAGTTGAACCGCGATCTCGCCACCGAAGTCGCATCCGAGATCCGCGACGGTGCGGGCGACCCGCTCGCGCTCAAGCGGCGGATCGACTCGCTCATGCATCTGAACCCCGGCATCGAGGTCTACGTGGTCGACAAGTCGGGTGCGATCCTCGCGTTCTCGGCCGCCCCCGGCAAGGTGGTTCGCCGCAGCGTCGATCTCGCGCCGATCCACGCCTTCGTCGCCGGCGCTCGCTTTCCGATCCGCGGCGACGACCCGCGCGACGGCACGCGCCGCAAGATCTTCGCGGCCGCACCCGTGGACCCAGCCGACGATGGCATGGGCTACGTTTATGCGATTCTGGGAGGAGAGCTGTACGACGCCGTCACGGGCCATCGCGAAACGCGGTACATCCTGAACCAGAGCCTCTCGGTCATGCTGGCCGGTCTCGTCCTGGCGGTGGTGGCGGGCTTCACCGTCTTCGCCATCGTGGCGCGCAAGCTGGAGCGGCTGGCGGCGGCGATGGAGGCCTTCAAGAACAGCGCGTTCCGCGAGAAGATCCTGTTTTCACCGCTGCCGCCGCCGGGCCGGGCGGACGAGATCGACCGCGTGGCCGCGACCTACAACGAGATGGCCGAGCGCATGACGGCGATGCTTCGCGAACTGCAGCAGCAGGAAGCCGTGCGCCGGGACCTGGTCGCGAACGTCTCGCACGATCTGCGCACACCGCTCGCGTCGCTCAGGGGCTATCTCGAAACGCTCATCATCAAGGGCGCCAGCCTGTCCGCCGAAGAGCAGCGCACCTATCTCTCGATCGCGACCCAGCAGACCGAGCGCCTCGCGCAGCTCGTGTCCGAGCTCTTCGAGCTGGCGAAGCTCGAATCGAAGGAGGTGACGGTCCAGGCCGAGGCGTTCCCGGTGGCGGAGCTGATCCAGGACGTGGTGCAGAAGTTCGCGCTCGACGCGCAACGACGGCAGCTCGACATTCGTGCCGAAGTCGGTGCCGATCTGCCCTTCGTGATGGCGGACATCGCGCTCGCGGAGCGCGTGTTGCAGAACCTG
Source organism: Burkholderiales bacterium (assembly GCA_016791285.1). Next base: position 3,000 of record JAEUMX010000112.1, on the reverse strand, counting down.
ATCGACAACGCACTGCGCCACACCCCGGCCGGCGGCAGCGTCACCGTCACCACGCGCTCGCGCGAGCGCGACGTGCTGATCACGGTAGCGGACACGGGCACCGGGATTCCGAAGGAGCACCTGCCGCACGTCTTCGACCGCCTCTACCGCGTCGACAAGAGCCGCGACAGCCGTTCGGGCGGCGCCGGTCTGGGGCTCGCCATCGCCCGGCAGATCGTCGAGTTGCACGGCGGCCGCATCACGGCGGAGAGCGAGCCGGGTCGCGGTACCGTGTTCGCGTTCTCGCTGCCGCTCGCCGGCAGCGTCGCGTAACGGGCGGGGAGGACGGCATGACGCTCTACTGGAAGATTCTGGCTCCGCTTGCCGTGGTGTGGCTCGTCCTGGCCGGCGCGGTGCACTGGCTGTGGGCGCCGTGGGCGATCGCGCAGCAGCAGATTCAGTACCGCGAGCGCGTTGCCGGCGACCTCGAGCGGCTGACCCGCGAGCTCGTGCCGCTGCTCAAGGCAGGCCGCGAGGCGGGTGCGGCGCCGCTGCTCGACGCTGCGCTGCGGGCGCATCCGGGCTGGACCGGGCTCGAGCTGCGCAACCGTGCGGGACAGTCGGTGCGGCGCACCGCTACGGATCCGGGCCACGCCGCGCCGGTTGGGGACGAGCGCGCGTTCGAGCAGTCCGTCAACGACGGCGCGGTGGTGCTTGGCTGGCTCACGGCGCACGTCGACTTGAGCGCGGGCTTCGGCGCCATCCGCAGCAGCCGGCGCGCGGTCACCGTGCTGCTGCTCGCCGGCCTCGCGGTCGCTCTCGCGACCACCGGGTTCGCGCTGCGATTCTTCGTGGCGCGCCCGCTCGAGCGACTCGCGAATACGGCGGACATGCTTGCCGCGGGCGGCACGGCGCGCCTGCCGGAGGTCGACCGCGACGATAAGGTCGGCCGACTGGCTGCGGGCATTGCCCGTCTGGGCGACGCGCTCGGCGAGCGCAGCCGCGAGAGCGCGCACGAAACGGAGCGCCGCCGGGCGGCCGAGGACCGCCTGCACGAGAGCGAGGAGCGCTACACGCTGGCGGTGCGCGGGGCCGACGACGGGCTCTGGGAGTGGGACCTCGGCACCGACCACGTGTACTACTCGCCGCGCTGGAAGTCGATGCTCGGGTACACCGAAGACGAAATTGGTAACGGCGTCGAAGCGTGGCGCGGGCGCATCCACCCCGACGATCTCGAATCGACGCTCGCCGCCTTGCAGGCGCATCTCCACGGCGCGACCGCGCGCTTCGAAAACGATCACCGCTTGCGCCACAAGAACGGCCGCTACCGGTGGGTGCTCGCGCGCGGTGCCACGCTGCGGACGGCGGGCGGGAAGCCTTATCGGCTGGTCGGGCTCAACACCGACATCACGGCGCGCAAGCGCGCCGAGGAGGTGCTGGTATCGCTCGCCGAAGGGCTCGTGGCCGCGCGCGGCGACGACTTCTTCCGCAGCCTCGTGCGCAACTTCGCGCGCGTGCTCGGGGTCAAGTATGCCTTCATCGCCGAGTGCGCCAACTTTCCCACCACGCGCGTGCGGAAGCTCGCCTCCTGGAAGAACGATGCGTGGGCCGAGGCGAACGAGTTCGACCTGGCGGGCACGCCGTGTCAGGAGACCGTGAGCCTCGGGCGGGTCTGCGTGTACCAGCGAGACGTGGGTGTGATCTATCCGCGCGAGGTGGGGTTCGAGAGCTATCTGGGCATCCCGATCTTCGACAGCGCGGGCGGCGTGATCGGGCACCTCGCCTGTTACCACACCGAGCCGATGCAGGAGGACCTGCCCGTGCAATCGATCTTCACGCTCTTCGCCGTGCGCGCCGGGGTCGAGATGGAGCGGCGCGCGCTCGAGCAAAGGCTGCGCACCGTGCAGGCGCGCTCCGTCGGATGACCCACGCGGCGCGCGCTGCGCCGTGATCGAAATGTGAGACTTGCGTGACGGCGGCGTGAGCCGCTCCCGCCACACTGCTGGTGAGCGTGATGCCCGGCGCTGAGTCTGTCGGGTGTGCGCCGTTTCCGCCAACCGTCTCGGAGGGATCACGATGTTCACACTCGCCACCGCGCGCCGAATGCGCGCCGTCGCAGCCGTTGCCGCCACACTGATCTGCGCCCCGTTCGCGCTCGCCGACGACATGGTGTCGTTCGCCACCGGAGGCTACGCCAGCGGGCTTCGCACCGGCGACATGATGAAGAAGATCGACGCCAACAAGGACGGCATGGTGTCGCGGGACGAGTGGGTCGCGTATCAGGAGCAGGTGTTCGTCATGCTCGACAAGGACAAGACGATGGTGATCGACGAGGGCGAGTTCCTGGCCCCGTCGAGCGAGATGGCTGCGTTCGCCACTGGTGGCTACGCGCGCGGACTGCAGAGCAAGGAGATGATGAGCAAGATCGACGCGAACAAGGACGGCAGGGTGTCGCATGATGAATACATCGCCTACCAGGTCGAGGTGTTCGAGATGATGGACCCGGGGCACAGCGGCATGGCCGGGCCCAGGGAGTTTCTCGGCAAGGGTCTCTGAGCCGCCCGCGGAACCCGTATCGATGGCAATCTGTCCTACTGCCGATTGCCGCAGCACTGGAGTATCGAAGATGAACCGTCGTCTTTTCCTTACCGGCTTGTCCGGGTTGTTCGCCACCGTCGCGTGGCCCGCGGCTGCCAAGGAGAGTTCTTCCGTGACACCCTTGAACAAATCGAAGCCCGAATGGAAGGCGCTGCTGCCGACCGACCGCTATGGCGTGCTCTTCGAAGAGGATACGGAGCGGCCCTTCACGAGTCCGCTCAACGAAGAGAAGCGCGCCGGGACTTTCATCTGCGCCGCCTGCTTCCTGCCGCTGTTCGACTCGGCCCAGAAGTTCGACAGCGGCACGGGCTGGCCCAGCTTCTTCGATACCCGGTCGGGTGCGGTGGGCACCAGGCGCGACTTCAAGCTCGTGTGGCCGCGCACGGAGTATCACTGCGCGCGCTGCGGCGGGCATCAGGGCCA
>JAEUMX010000196.1 GCA_016791285.1 Burkholderiales bacterium | reverse complement strand
CTGCACCGCCTTGATGCCCGCGAGCGCTTTGTCGACATACATCGTGTGCAGCAGCGGCTCGTCGTAGCCGGTCTGGAACTTGTCGGCGCAGATGAGGAAGCGGTACGGGTCCTGCTGGATTCGCTCGGCGATCAGGCTCGAAGCGAAGCCGTTCAGCGACGCCTCGGTCACTTTCGCCCCGCCATAGTCGTGCTCGCCGGAGAAGGCAACGATCGCCTTGTAGCGGCTCTTGCGCTCGCCCAGATAGTCGCGGATCGCGTGGAAGTACTGGATCGCGCGCTCGATGCCGCTCGTCACCACCATCGCCCGCGCCTCGCCGCCGATCTTGGAAAGCTGAAGCACCTGCTCGTGGAAATGGTCGACCATGATCTCGGCCTTGAGCCGGATCGCGTGGTCGTGGCTCTCGACGTAGCGGCGCAGCTTCTTCCGGGCGCGTCTGGTGTCGAACTCAGGGTCGCCTTCGGTCGTCTTCACCAGCTTGTACCAGCTGTCGATCGGTGTGTAGTGCTTCAGCACGTCGAGGATGAAGCCCTCCTGCACCGCCTGCTTCATCGTGTAGCCGTGAAAGGGCCGGTGCTTGACCGTGCCATCGGGCTGCGGATCGGACTCCCCGAAGATCTCCAGCGTTTTGTTCTTCGGCGTGGCGGTGAAGGCGAAGTAGCTCGCGTTGGGCAGCAGCTTCTTCGCCTCCATCAGCCGGTTGATCCTGTCTTCCAGCGTCTCGTCGTCGTCCTCGGTGCCCGCCGCGGAGAGCGCCATCGACACCGCGGCCGACGTGCGCCCGCCCTGGCTCGAATGCGCCTCGTCGATGACGATCGCGAACTGGCGCCCGCGGTGCTCGGCTCCGATCTCGTCGAGTACGAACGGGAACTTCTGCACCGTGGTGATGACGATCTTCTTTCCTTCGGCGATGAACCTCCGCAGGTCGCCCGAGTGCTCGGCATGGCCGACGGTGGCGCCGACCTGCGCGAACTGTCTGATCGTGTCGCGGATCTGCTGGTCGAGGATGCGCCGGTCGGTGACGACGACGATCGAGTCGAACACCGCCCGCCCTTCACGCGCCAGGCTGATCAGCTGGTGCGCGAGCCAGGCGATCGAGTTGCTCTTGCCGCTGCCGGCCGAGTGCTGGATCAGGTAGCGCCGGCCCGCGCCGTGCTGGGCGGCGTCGGCCAACAGCCGCCGCACCACGTCGAGCTGGTGGTAGCGCGGCCAGACCTGCACCCGCTTCTTCCTGGCTGTCTTCGGATCCTTGAATTCGATGACCTGCGCGTAGTTCTCCAGGATGTCGGTGAGCCCATCGCGCGTGAGGATGCGCCTCCACAGGTAGTCGGTCTTCAGTCCATCCGGGTTCGGCGGGTTGCCGGCGCCGTCGTCCCAGCCCTGGTTGAAGGGCAGGAACCACGAGCCCGCGCCCTGCAGTTGCGTGCAGAAGCGCACCTCGTGCTCGTCGAGGGCGAAGTGCACGACGCAGCGCCCGAACTCGAAGAGCTTCTCACGCGGGTCGCGGTCGCGCCGGTACTGCTGTACGGCGTCTTCCACCGTCTGTTTGGTCAGGCTGTTCTTCAGCTCGAACGTCGCGACCGGCAGGCCGTTGACGAACAGGCCCAAGTCGAGCGCGCGCTGCGTCTCGTCGCGGCTGTAGCGCAGCTGCCGCGTGACGCTGAAGCGGTTGGCGCGGTTCAGCGCCTCGGCCTTGGTGTTGCCGGGCGTCGGCGTGCCGTAGAAGCAGTCGATGTGCAGCGCGCCGTGCTTCACGCCGTGGCGCAGCACGTCGATCGTGCCGCGCTTCGTGATCTCGCCCTGCAGCCGCGCCAGGAATTTGCGGCGCGTCGGGCTGTCGTGGTCCAGGTCCAGCGCGTCTGCCGCCCTACGCTGCGTCGCGCGCAGGAAGATGGATAGTTGCCGCAGGTCGACGCAGTATTCGCGGTCGTAGTCGCCCGGCTCGCCGCCCACCCAGCCGGCGCCGTGTGTGGCGGGGCGCTCCTGCACCGTGTCACGCGGCACCGAACCTGGATCGCAGGGATCGCCGGTGAGCGCGGTGCAGATCAGCCGTTCGAGGCCGCGCTCGGAGGTGTCGGTCGTCAAAGCGGCCTCCCCGGGTGCGGACCGGCCGCGATCAAGCAACCGTCAAGCAACCGACGTTCACGATAAGCCTTATCAAGCAATAACTTATCGATCATCCAGGGTGCGGAACCACCGATCTGCCGAGTTTCCATCAAGCATTCCCCGCCGGCAACCGGCCCGGAGCGGCCCAGAACGGCAAGTAGCTTCGTGCCCGCGTACCCACTTCGGGATCCTCAGGACCACCTGGCGATCCTCCACGACGGCGCGGAAGAAGCGGAAGTCGATCTTGGGCTCCAGCAGCCGCAGCAACCAGTTCTCCAGCGCCTCGTTGCCCACGCATGCCTTGCTCGGATCGAAGCGCGTGCCCACCACCGCATGGTCCTCGTTCTGCACACCCCAGACCACGTAGGCGAAGGCCTTGCCCACGAGCGCCGCCGCGTTGGCGAGCGCCGAGATGTACTCGCCGATCGCCTGCGGCTCGGCGTCGTTCACCTTGAACTCCACCCACTCCGTCTCGCGCGGCAATGCGCGCAACTCGTGCACGAGGCTGACGAGATAGGAAGCGGGACGGGCGGAGCTCACGCTTCGGTGTCCTCCAGGGCTTCTTCGGGGCTGTCGGTTGCGGCTTCCTCATCGACCGATCCCGACTCGATGTTTTCGAGCTCGTCGCCGTCATCGATCTCCTCCGGCAAGCGCGCCGCCGCTTCGCGAACGTCGAGCTTGCCGGTGACGATATCGGCGATCAGGCGGGTGCGGTATTCGCGGAGGAGGTGGATCTCTCTGCGGGCGCGCTCGATCGTCGCGCGAAGTGGTGCCGTCTCCTCGCCCATCGCTCTAACGATCCCGTCCTGCTCTTCGGGTGGGGCCACGGCGACCGCGATTCCCATGAGGCGATCCTGAGTGAGCTTCGGCTGCGCTGCCCCTGAAATCCATGGTTGATAGTTGATGCACTCCATCATCGCAGCCAGATACTCAAGGTTTCCTCGTCTCGGCTTGAGTATGTGAGCGTGATTGTTTACCCAGAACCGGCCGCGAGCGATTATGGCCAGCGGAAGATTTCTCAGAACCAGATTGGCACCGTCCTCGGCAATGAGAAGAAGGTCATTATCAAACAGATACTCCTCCACTTTGTCGATGATGCCGGACGCCCCGTAGTAGTCGTACCGTCGGAGCGTCATAGCTCCGCGTTCTGTCGCGCTCAACGGAACGCGGTGCCGATTGAGGCAGACGAACTCATTCTTGACGCGCGATACCTCCCAATGCTCCGGCACATCCCCCAGCCACTCCACGCCGGAGGGCTTGAGGCGGACGTTGGGGTCGAAGCCGCGGGTGACGGCGCGGTGGATGATGGCCTGCTTCTGCTCCCCCAGCAGCTTGATCAGCTTCTGCTTGGCGCGGATGTACCGCCGAATCCGCCGGTCCGCGAGGTCGAGGAAGCGGACGATGGCGGCTTGTTCGGGAGCCGACGGGAAGGCGACCGTCTCGCTTAGATATAGAGATGAGTCGAGATTTTGGATTCCGGTGGTCTGCTTGATCGAACGCACATTGAGACGGACCGCGTAGAGAGTCGAGTGCAGGTACGTCAGGTAAGCAGGATCGAAGCCGTGTGCGACCGGCATGCGAGCTACAAAGTTGGAGCAGACTGCGGTGGTCGCATGGTCATACAGCATCACGACACCAACAGGCTGCAGATCGCCGCCCCCGGACTTCTCCAACAACAGGTCGCCCGATTGAAGCAAACGGCGACGCCGGTCGCCTGCCGAGATAGCGCGCAGCGTTGGACGGTTCAGGCGAACCCTCAGGCGAGTGCGATCAAAGTCTGCTACCCGCACACAGGGCAAATCGTCAATCCCATTGGGTTCGTCGCCCCATACACCGTTGATGCAGCCCACGACTGAGCCTCCAAGGCGCCGCACCTCCCAATGTTCCGGCACCTCCCCCAGCCACGGCACGCCGGAGTCCCTCATCGCGGGATAAGGCTTGAGGCCGTCGATCACGACCTGCCTCGCTTGCGGCGGGCGTCCGGAGTACCGGCCCCCGCCGCGTCCCCCTGCCGGCCCTGCAGCCTGAGTCTGGCCCGAAGCACGGCGTCGCGCAGGCGCTGCTCCAGCAGTTTCCTCGGCGGCAGCTCGGTCAGGTATTCCGCGACGTGGATGCCTCGGGGTTCGAGTTCGAGCACTTCCACGGTCTCGCGCTTCTTGCCCGCGCAGAGGATGATGCCGATGGGCTTGTCCTCCTCGGGCTGGCGCTCGTTGCGGTCGATCCAGCGCAGGTACAGCTCCATTTGCCCCGCGTCGGCGGGCTTGAAGTCGCCGATCTTCAGTTCGATCGCCACCAGCCGATGCAGCCGCCGGTGGTAGAAGAGCAGGTCGAGGTAGTAGTCGTCGCCGTCGAGCGTGATGCGCTTCTGCCGCTCGACGAAGGCGAAGCCCGCGCCCAGCTCGAGCAGGAACGATTCGATCTCGCGCAACAGGCCGTTCTCGAGATCCTTCTCGCTGTAAGTGTCCTTGAGGCCGAGGAAATCGAGCACATAGGGATCGCGAAAAACGAGGTCGGGCGTGAGCCGGTCCTCGTCGCGCAGCGCCTTCAGCTCCTTGTCGATCAGTTGTTCGGGCTTTTTCGAGAGTGCGGTGCGCTCGTAGAGCATCGACTGGATGCGCTCCTGGAGCGTACGCGTGCTCCAGCGCTCGACGCGCGACATCTCGGCGTAGAAGTCGCGCTGCAGCGGATCCTTCAAGTAGATGAGCGGGAGGAAGTGCGACCACGACAATTCTCTCAGCAGCGTTGAGACTATCTGGCGGTCCGGAAAGGCCTTGGCAAAGCGGACCATGTTGGCCAGAATGCGCCTGGAGAACCCGCGGCCGAACTCTGCCTCCAATTTTGCAGACAGCGTCTGCAAAATCTCCCCCCCATACTCCGCCCGCCTCTCCCGCAGAATCTCCCGCCGAATCCGGTCCCCCACCTGCCAGTACAGCAAGGTCAGCCCCGCGTTGACTGCCCGAGCCGTCTGCTGGCGTGCTTCGAGAACGAGGTCGCGGACCTCAGCCAGCAATGCCGACGAAGGTTGCGCCGCCTCGTGCGCGGACACCACGCCGGGGCGCCGGCGTTCAGGCGACGCCCCGCCCGGAGAGCGCGCTTTTCCCTTGGTCTTCACGTCACTGTCCCTAAGATCTCACCGAGCAACCCCTCGGTCTCCTTCTCCAGCGCCAGGATGTCCGCCCGTATCTCCTCCAGCCTGCGCAGCGGCTGCGGCTTGTAGAAGTAGCGGGTGAAGCTGATCTCGTAGCCGGTCTTGACGCTCTCGGGCACGTACCAGGCGTCCGGTGCGTGCGGCAGCACTTCCCGCCGGATGAACGCCTCGATACCGCCTTCCTCCAGCAACGGCACCTGCTCGGTGTCGCGCAAGTCCGGGTCGGGCTCGTACTCGACCACGGCGGGCTTGCCGCCGAGGGTGGCCTCGAACAGTCCGCGCAGCGGGTCGGCGGCGGTGCCCTTCTTGTGGATCTTGCGGATGACCGGCGGCCCGTCGTCAGCCCGCTCGGCGGTCTCCTTCAGTGCCTTGATCTCCCTGGGCGTATAGGCGCACTCGTGCTCGATGCCCTTCAGCCGCAGCGGCCGCTCGACCGTCAGCTTCCAGTAGCCGAAGGCGGCGTTGGGGAAGATCTTCGACTGCTCGCTTTCCTCGAAGGTCAGGAACGTGTCGCAGATGCGCGCGATGTCATCAATCGACAGC
>JAEUMX010000075.1 GCA_016791285.1 Burkholderiales bacterium | reverse complement strand
AGCAGTTGCGGGAAATCGGCATTGGTCGCGACACCTCCCACGCCAAACGAGAGCGGGTAGAAGTATTCGATCAGCGAGTACAGGTACGCCCATAACACGCCGAGCATCAGGTACGCAGCCGCGGCGCCCCAGAGTCGGTCGGCAGTCATGACACCCCGTTGAAAGACGTAACGGAGCAGCACGGTGAGCGTCGCGAGGTAGAGTCCGGTTGCGAACACCCAGGACCACATCAGCATGTCGGTCCGTTCGCTTGCGAGCGCATGCCATTGCAGCACGAGTGCCGGGACGGCGAGCAGAAGCGCAATGATGAACGAGCGCATCGACCGGCCGAGTGTGGAAACAGCCGCAATGATCACGAACAGGTTGGCGAGGTTGAGCAGAAGCCGGCTATTCGGGGTCGGCTCGATCAGGGGAGCAACCGTAACCAGAAGCAGCAGGGCGACGAACAGGTAGAAGCAGCGCTGGAAGAAAATGCGCGCCAGCGCCGCCCGGGCAGCCCTGATCGCCACGTGAGCTACCGCAGCACGAGCTGTCGCTGGCGAAACGTCACGGCGATGCGGTCGCGGCTTGCGAGATCGGCGGATCGGACGGCAGCGCCGGCGCGAACCAGCCGCTGCCCGCCACCGGCTGCGGCGTGAGCTTGTCCGCTTCGTTCACCCAGCCGCCGCCGGTGGCCCGGTAGATGGCTACCGCGGAATCGAGCAGTTGTGCGCGGGTGGTCATCAGATTGAGCTCCTCCGGAAAGAGCTGCTCCTGCGCCTGTAACACGGTGGAATAGGGCGCGTAGCCGCCGTCCCATAGCAGCTTGGCGAGCTCTTCGTATTCCTTCAGCGATGCGACCAGCCGTTCCTGCGCGGCGAGCTGCTCGATCCGCTGCTCGCGCGAGACGAGGGCGTCGTCGACATCGGCGAATGCATTCTGGATCGTCTGCCGATATCGGAGCACGGCGGCTTTCTGACCTGCTTCGGCCTGCGCGACCTGGCCGGAGATGGCGCCCGCCGTGAAGATCGGGCCGACGAAGGAGCCGGCGAAGTTCCACGTGCGCGACGGCCCATCGAAAAGATTGCTGAGATCCGTGCTCGCCCGGCCATAGGCACCGGTCAGCGAGATCGTGGGGAAGTACAGCGCCTTGGCCGCACCGATCTGGGCGTTGGCGGCGATGAGCTGCTGCTCCGACTGCAGGATGTCGGGTCGCTGTTCCAGGAGCCGCGAGGGCAACCCTGCCGGGACCGCGAGCAGAACCAGTTCGTACACGTTCTTGCCCCGCGGGATCGGGCCGGGGTTGCGGCCGAGCAGGATCGACAGCGCATTCTCCGTGAGCGCGATCTGGCGGCGGACCCGCGGGATCTCGGTCGCCGCGGTCTCGTAGCGCGACTGCGCCTGCGCCACGTTCATCTGCGACACCTGTCCGAATTCGAACTTGTCCTTGATGAGGTTGAGTGACTCTTCGTAGGACCCGAGCGTGCGCTGTGCGATGACAAGCTGCTCGTCGAGCGCACGCAACTCGACGTAGGTGGTGGCGACGTCGGCCACCAGCGACAGGATCACGCCGCGCCGCGCCTCGTCGGTGGCGAGCAGATTGGCCTGCGCCGCTTCCGACTGCCGCCGGATGCGTCCCCACAGGTCGATCTCCCAGCTCGCGCCGACACCGAGGCTGAAGGCGTCGGTGGGATTGCTCACGCCCGAGGGCAGGGCAACGGTGGAGCCCTGCGAAAACCGATAGCGCCCCGCACTGCCCTGGTAATTGAACTGCGGGAAGAGCGGCGCGCGGACCTGCGTCACGATCCCCGCTGCCTGCTCGACGTTGGCCGCGGCAATCTGCACGTTCCGGTTGTTCGCGAGCGCTTCGGCGATCAGCTCGTCGAGCACCGGATCGCCGAACTGTTTCCACCATTCCGTATTGGCCGTGTCCGCGACTTCCTTCGGCTCGTAGAGATATCTCTCCGGCGTGTCCACCTTCGGCTTGACGTAGTCCGGGCCGACGAGACAGCCAGATAGCAGCCCGCACACCAGCACGGCGAGCGCGGATCGGCGCATGTCAGTCCTCCTTGCGCGGCGCATGCGGTGCGGCGGCGGGTGCGCTTCCACCTGCTGCCTGCGCTGGCGGCGGCTCCGTCTTCTTACCCCCGAAAAGCTTGTGGCTCGCGGTCTCCAGCAGCCAGTAAAACATCGGGATGAAGAAAATCGCGATCACCGTGGCCGCGAGCGTGCCACCGATGACCCCGGTGCCGATCGAATGCCGGCTGTTGGACGAAGCCCCGGTGGCGATGGCGAGCGGCAAGACGCCGAGCACGAATGCGAACGACGTCATGACGATCGGCCGCAGCCGCAGATGCGCGGCCTCCGCTGCGGCGTCGAAGAAGGACTTGCCTTCCTTGCGATTCAGTTCCACCGCGAACTCGACGATGAGAATCGCGTTCTTGGCGGCGAGACCGATCAGGGTGAGCAGTCCGATCTGGAAGTAGATGTCGTTGGGAATGCCGCGCAGCGCGATGGCGACCAAGGCACCGAGGACCGCAAACGGCACCGCCATCATGACACCGACCGGCAGCGACCAGCTTTCGTATTGGGCGGCGAGAATGAGGAAGACGAAGATCAGCCCGAACACGAACGCGTAAGCGGAGGTGGCACCCGAGCTCACCTCTTCGCGCGCTTCACCGGCCCATTCGAATCCGTACCCTGGCGGCATGACTTCCTCCGCCACCTCGCGGATCGCGGCAAGCGCCTGGCCCGAGCTTACCCCGGGAGCGGGTGCGCCGTTGATCGCGATGGCCGGATAGTTGTTGAATCGCGTCACCAGATCGGGGCCGGTCACGTACCGGGTCGTGACCAGCGCCGAGAGCGGGATCATCTTCCCTTCCTTGTTCTTGACGTAGAACTGACCGATGTCTTCCGGCGTCATCCGGAACTTCGGCTCCGCCTGCAGGATCACCTGGTACAGGCGCGAGTCCTTCGGGAACTGGCTCACGTACAGCGAGCCGAACATGGTCTGCAGCGTGTTGTAAGCTTCCTGCACCGGCACGCCCAGCACCTCCGCCTTGTCGCGATCGACATCCGCGAGGAGCTGCTGGCCGGTGGCACGGATGGTCGTATTCACGCCCGCCAGCTCCGGCCGCGTCTTTGCCTTGGCGATGATCTCCTCCACGACGTGCGCGAGCTGCTCGAAGTTGCCCGCGCCCTTCTGCTCGATCCACATCTGGAAGCCGGCGACGACGCCCAGCCCCGGAATCGCCGGCGGGTTGACCGGCACGATCAGGCCGTCCTGGACATTGAAGTACGCGCGCCGCGCCTCGTCGATCAGCGCGAACGCCGACAGGGACGGCGACTTGCGCTCCTCGTAGTCCTTGAGCGCAACGAAGAGCACGCCGAAGTTGGTCTTGTTCTGCGAGTCGATCAGGCTGTAGCCGTCCACCTGGGTCACGTTGGCGACCGCCGGCTGCTTCATCATGAAGTCGGCGGCCTCCCGTCCCACCGCGTGGGTGCGGTCCAGGCTCGCGGAGTCGGGCAGGAAGTACGCGACGAAGATATAACCCTGATCCTCCTGCGGCACGAACGCGGTCGGCACCACCTTGAAGAGCCACACCGCCCCCGCGATGACGAGCGCGAACGCGACCAGCCCCAACACCCAGGCTTTCGTGATCCGTTTCACGCCGCCCACATAGCCGTTCGTGACGCGCTCGAAGGTGTCGTCGAACCACTTGAAGAAGCCTTTCTTCTCGCCGTGCTTGGCCTTGATGAGGATCGCCGCCAACGCGGGCGACAGGGTGAGCGCCACGATGCCCGAGAACACCACCGAGATCGCGATGGTGACCGCAAACTGCTTGTACAGGGCGCCCGTGATGCCGCCGAGGAAGGCCACGGGGATGAACACCGCGTTCAGCACCAGCACCACCGCGATCACGGGCGCGCTGACCTCGTCCATGGCGCGCTTGGCCGCATCCTTCGGCGACAGGCCGAACTGCACCATGTTGCGCTCGGTGTTCTCGACGACGACGATCGCGTCGTCGACCACGAGGCCGATGGCGAGGATCATCCCGAAGAGCGTCAGCATGTTGATCGAGAAGCCGAAGGCGAGCATCCCGATCAGGGCGCCCAGGATGGACACCGGCACCGCGAGGGTCGGGATGATCGTGAGCCGCAGGCTGTGCAGGAAGATGAACACCACCAGAATCACCAGTGCCACCGCCTCGTAAAAGGTCTTGATCACCTCGTCGATCGACGCCTGCACGAACTTGGTCGTATCGAGGGCCACCTCGTACTGCAAGCCCTCCGGAAAGCTTTTCGCGAGTTCCGCGAGGGTGGCGCGCACGTCCTTCGACACCTGAATGGCATTGGCACCGGGCTGCTGGTAGACCGCGATCAGGGTCGCCGGCTTGCCCTGGTAGCTCGTGCGCAGCGCGTAGCTCTTGAGGCCCAGATCGGTGTATCCCACGTCCTTCACGCGCACCAGCGCCGCCTGCTCGTTTTCGGCGCGCAGGATCATGTTGTCGAACTGTTCCGGTTCGGTGATGGTGCCGGTCGTGACCGGAAACGTCTGCTTCACCGGGTAGGGGGTCGGGGAATCGCCGATGCGGCCGACCGCGAACTGCTGGTTCTGCGCCTTGACCACGTTCGCGATGTCGGTGGTGGTGATGCCGAGTTGCGCCATCCGGTCCGGCTTGAGCCAGATGCGCATCGCATAGTCCGGGACGCCGAAGATCGACGCCTGGTTGGCGCCGTCGATGCGGTTGATGGTGGACAGAACCTGGACGTTGGTGAAGTTCGAGATGTAATCGGCGTCGTAGCGGCCGTCCGGCGAGAAGAACGCCAGCACCATGAGGAAGGTGTTGGTCTTCTGCTGCACGACGACGCCCTGCGCTTGCACCGACTGCGGCAGCAACGGCATCGCCTGGCTCAACCGGTTCTGCACGTCCACCTGCGCGAGCATCGGGTCGGTGTCGATGGTGAAGTAGACCGTCAGCGTGTAGTTGCCGGTCGACGAGCTCGTCGACTGCATGTAGATCATGTTGTTGGCGCCGTTCACCTTCTGCTCGATCGGCGCCCCCACGTTCTGGGCCACCAGCGTGCCGTTCGCGCCCGGATAGGTCGCGGTCACCTGGATCTGAATCGGCGTGATCTGGGGAAACTGCGCGATCGGCAGGTTGACCATCGCGACCAGGCCGGCGATCGAGATCACGAGCGCGATGACGATCGAGAAGATCGGTCGGTCGATGAAGAAATGGGAGAGCATCGCCTCGGACTCCCCGCTACTTCTGCGTCTGCGCGGTGGTGCTCGAGGACGCGGCGCCCGTGGCTGCCACATCCACGCGGCGCGCTTCCTTGTCGTCCGCGCCGCCAGTGATGTTCACGGGCGCCTTCAGGTTCACCTGATTCTGCTTCACGCCCTGCTTGAGAATGGCATTGCGCACGGCCTTTGCGCGCTCCTTGGCGAGCACGACGTTGTGCTCGTGGGCGCCCGTCTTGTCCGCGTAACCGGTGATCGTCACCGTCATGCCGGGATGGCTCTTGAGGTAGGACGATACCTGCCCGAGCTCGCCGAGTGCCGCAGCGTCAAGTTTCGCGCTGTCGAGTTCGAAGTACACCCGGGCTGGGATTGCAGCCTCGCTCGCCGCACTGCCTGCCATGGTCGCAGCGCCCTGCGCGGCGCCGGTCGATGCGGCAGCGCTTTCGCCGGCGGCCGCTCCTGCGCCGGTGGCCACGCTGCCCGTCGCTCCCGTTTTGCCGCCCATGTTGGCTGCGCCGGCCGTCGTATCCGCTGTTAAGCCCGCCGGCGCTCCCCGCGCGTCGGACCCCTTGGGTCCCGCGCTGGCGGTGGCTTCCACGGTCTTGACAATCTTCACCGGAGCCCCCGGAGATAGCTTCACCATTCCGTCGATGACCACCGTATCGCCCGGCGCGAGCCCGCGCGTGATGAACCATTCGTTGCCGTGCCAGGGACCCACCTCCACGCCGCGGATCTCCGCCTTGTTCTCCTTGTCCACGACGACCACGAAATGACCCTTCGCACCTTGCAGCACTGCCTCCTGCGGCACGAGGATCGCGTTCGGCCGCACTGCACCCAGGATGCGGACCCGGACGAACTGCCCGGGACGTAACTGCGCGCCAGGGTTTGGGACCGTCGCGCGCACGAGGAACGTTCCGGTCTGCGCGTTGTAGTCCGCATTGGCGAAAGTGATCCGCCCCCGATTCGGAAACAGCGACCCGTCGGCGAGCACGACTTCAACCTCGTATTCGTC
>JAEUMX010000063.1 GCA_016791285.1 Burkholderiales bacterium | reverse complement strand
TCGTCGCCGCCCTGCGGACCGTGCTCGTGCGCCCAGAGCACGCCGGTTTGCGGATGCAGCGCGGCGCCCTGGACGTTGCGGTTGCCGAGTGAGAAGATCTCGGGCCGGGCGCCCGGTGTGCCGCGGAACGGATTGTCGGCCGGTACGCCGCCGTCATCGGTGATGCGGACAATCTTGCCGGCGAGATCGCCCAGCTTCTGCGCGCGATCCTGATCGCCGCGGTCGCCGAGCGTGACGTAGAGCCGGCCCTGGCGATCGAACACGAGCCGCGAGCCGAAGTGCCGCCCGGTGCTCGATCGCGGTTCCTGGCGGAAGATCACCCGCACGTCTTCGAGGCGCGGCGCACCACCGGTTTCGACGAACCTGGCGCGCGCCACTTCGGTGCTGTAACCACCCGGCCCCTCCCCGGTGTAGGAGAGATAGAGCAGACGGTTCGCGCGAAAATTCGGATGCAGCGCCACGTCGAGCAGCCCGCCCTGACCGTGCTCGCCCACCGCCGGCACACCCGGCACGGCACGCGGGTCGAGCCCGCCGCCGGCGCTGACTATGCGCAGCCGCCCCGGCCGCTCTGTCACGAGCATGCGGCCGTCGGGCAGGAACGCGAGGCCCCAGGGATGCTCGAGCCCTGGCGCGAGCGTGACGATCCGCACCCTTTCGAGCTCCGTCTGTACCACCGTCTGGGCGGCTGCCGGATGGGCCAAGATGACCCACGTCGCGAGGACGGCGAGCACGTTTGCAGCAATTCGATTCATCGGGCTTTCCCGGCTGGAAGACGTCACGCTGGGAGCCGCCGCGTTCCGGGGAGTTCCCTTGCGGTTCGGGTCGCGGGTACACTTCGGCGCGCGTTCGGGCAGTCCGTAACGAGATCGACGCAATGGCCCACCATCTTCCTGCCAACGAGGAGCACGATGAATTTCCCGACCGTCCGCGTCTTGGCAAGCCTTGCCGCGAGCTGCCTGCTTGCCGCCTGCACCGCCATGTCCCCCGCCCCTGAGCAGCCCGCGTTGAACGGCACGGCGTGGGTACTCTCCGCGCTGCCGGGGCAGTCGCTCGTCGCCGAGGTCGCGCCCACCCTGCGCTTCGAGGGCGGGCGTGTTTCCGGCACCGATGGCTGCAACCGCTACACCGCGCCCTACGCCGCCGCGGGGTCGACGCTCGAGGTCGGGTCCAAAGGCGCGTCGACGCAGATGGCCTGCCCGCCGCCAGTGATGACGCAAGCGACAGCGTTCATGAGCGCACTCACCCAAGCGCGTTCGTATCGCATCGCGGCCGGCAAGCTGGAACTGCTGGCGGCAGACAACTCCGTGCTTGCGACCTTCGCCGCGCAGTCACAGTCGCTTGCCGGCACGTCGTGGCACGTCACCGGCTATAACAACGGCAAACAGGCAGTGGTGAGCGTGTTGAACGGCACGAGCTTGACGATGTCGTTCGCGGGCGATGGCAAGCTGAGCGGTTCGGCTGGCTGCAATCGCTATACCGCCACGTACACGTCCGACGGACCGAAGCTCGCCATCGGACCCGCCGCCGCGACGCGCATGGCGTGCGCCCAGCCCGAGGGCGTGATGGAGCAGGAGCGGCAGTTTCTCAATGCGCTCGAGACTGTGGCCACCGCGCGCTTCGAAGGCGACCGTCTGGAACTGCGCACGGCAGGGGGGCAGTTGGCCGTCACGTTGACGAAAGCATCCGGAGGATAGAGCGCGATTCGTCGCGGCTCGACGTGATCCGTGGCGAGCTTCCGAGACGGGTGCTCGGCCTTGTCTTCGCATCGGCAATCGAGCACCGCGCCGAGCTCGCTGGGGGACTGGAGTCTATGGCAAGCGAAGCAGCTTCAAAGCTCTAGGGTTTTCAAGGCCCGATGCTCGGCCAGCGCTTCGGCCACCAACCGGTCGAGCTTTCGGCCTTCGCGTCAGCTTCGATCTGGGCGTCCCAAACGCGCGCATCGAATTCCGCGAACCAAGCTCGGAATTTTTTCAGTTCCTCTGGGGAGAGCTTCTGAACACGTTCTAGAGAACAGGGGACGCTATTCTACCTCTCCCGGCGCATTGGGTTTCTCGGCGGCTAACTAACGTTTGAAATCACCGGCGGTGCGCGGCTTCATCGCGCAGCGTCCGGTGGATTGATGGGTTGGGCGTCTTCGAGCTTGGCACCCTTTCCGAGATTGCACTTTGAACATAACGTTCGTAGGTTCTCCTCAACATTCTGACCGCCGCGAGACCAAGGATGGATATGGTCAACATGCAAGTCGACGCCGACATCCCTGGCTGGCGAAGCACCGCAGGTAACGCAACGGAATTTGTCGCGTGACAGAATTTTGTAGCGCAAAGCAAGAGGAATGGACCGCGGGGCGGGGGCTTCCAACACCGCGGTTGTTTGGCTTTCGCGGCGAGGTGCAGATGAATTAGAAGCAGCAGGAAATGGTGCTGACTCGTTGACTTGTTTTACGAACGCGGACAATGCGGCTCGCCAACCACCCCAGCGCCTGACATAGGCCTTGGGGCCGACAGTTGACGGAAAATGTTTTAGTTCGCCAAAGTGAGGTTGCCGACCGTAGTGCGTCCAAAGCGTCAAGATGTTTTCAAAGCACTCTTCATCCGTGTATCGGCGCCCCAAAGGAACCGGCGCAATTCCAACTTCAGAGAGCATGTCCTCCCATTTTTCGAACCGCCGAGTTAGGTTGTTTGCATCGACACCGAGCTTTTCTGCGATGCAGTCTCGCGTTACCGAAACACCAGGGTTGGCGACAGCGAAGTCTCGGAGTGCTTGAATGACTTGGTCACGCGAAAGCACACGGTATCTCGGAGCAATTTCTTCGCTAATGCCGGCTTTGTCCAGGGCCGCCTGCCATGACCCAAAGCGATAGCGGAGAGTTGTTGAGTGAACGCGTGCCAGAGAATTGAAGCGCTCGATAGTAAGGCGCTGCCCGTTCATCGCTTCCGCGACGCGACGCAACTCGGCCAATAGTGCTTCGTCAGAATATTCCTCCAGTGTCTGCAATTCAAACTTCATGGCTTCTCAAGACGCCCAACGTTGGAGTTCACCCGCTCGCGGAAGCGGGCGAAGCCCGCTGTAGCGAGTCGGGTGCAACGACGGGTTAGCGAAGTAATCGGCCCGCGTCCGCAAATCGTGCCGAAGAAACACAGGGGTGGCGGCGCTGTGGCAAGCTGGAACGTGGCGCCGGGGAAGACCGAAGTAGCAATGGTGCACATTGCCCGCGGGTTAGCGTGGTCGTG